>JAUNMD010000021.1 GCA_030531915.1 Pseudomonadota bacterium | reverse complement strand
GATTCATTCGGTTGCGTGCCGGAAAACCGCCCAAAAGTCCAAATAATTGCGTTTTTTGTGATTTGTTTGCTTTTATCTTTTTTTCTGGTAAAATCCAAATGTCAAAAACGAAAGTAAAAAGGAGAAAGCAAACATGGCACAAGTATCATTAAAAGGTACACAAACAGAAAAGAACCTGTTGATTGCATTCGCAGGTGAATCACAGGCACGTAATCGCTATTCATTCTTTGCGTCCAAGGCCAAAGATGAGGGGTATCAGGCAATCGGCAAGATTTTCTTGGAAACAGCCGAACAGGAACGCGAACACGCATCTCGTTTGTTCAAGTTCTTGGAAGGGGGCGATTTGGAAATCACAGCGTCTTTCCCAGCCGGCAAAATTGGCACAACATTGGAAAACTTGCAGGCGGCGGCATTTGGTGAACACGAAGAAAACACCAATATGTATCCAAAATTCGCACAAATCGCGGCCCAAGAAGGTTTCCCAGCAATCGCAGATGTCTTGAAAAATATCGGCTATGCAGAACGCTATCACGAATCCCGCTATCGTGCATTGATTGACGCGATTGAAAACGGCACATTGTTCAAACAGGATCACATCGTTATGTGGCGTTGCACAAATTGCGGTATGTGGCACATTGGCACAGAAGCACCAAAGGTTTGCCCAGCATGCCTGCACACCCAAGGTTATTTCATCAGCGAGGGTACGATTTCCCGCTGTGACACGAACGAAGGGTTCTGTGAATACACAAACATTGACGAATAAAAAAACGCCCGTTTGGGCGTTTTTTTTATAGTGGTAAAGTGAAATAGTAATAAAGCATAACCACCTTGCAATTTACTGATAAATATTTATAATAGTGCGCAAATGCACCCGTGGCTCAACTGGATAGAGCATCGCCCTCCGAAGGCGGGGACTGCGCGTTCGAATCGCGCCGGGTGCGCCAGAAATATTGCCCTGAAATGGGGGACTTTGCATATGAAACGTTTTGCAATTTTAATCTTGCCATTCGCATTGGCCGCATGCAACAGCATGTATATCAAACCAAATACACTGGATACAAATGACGTCATATATGTTGACCGTGGTGGGTATCAATTACAGCATTTTATAAAAGAACGCTTGGAGCAACGTGGCTATAACGTAACGGTTGGGTACAAGAAATCATCTGTAAAAACGACGTATATCGAGAGCGATGATTCTGAATCAATCCTGTCGGTATCAGATACAGGTCACGCCAGATACGTTGTGCAAATCAGCGAACAGAAACCGGTGTTTAACCCGTTCTGGTGTCCATTCAATGGATTTTGGTGGTGGCGTTTTAATATATCCATTGCCGATAATAAGACCGGTCAAGAAATACTCGGTTGGACTGGTCGCGGGTGCGAGAACAGTTCGTTGCGCAAACTGGACGCCGCATTGGACGAATTAGAAATGACCGAACAGCCGGTCGTCACAGAATAAAAAACAAGCCGCCAAATTGGCGGCTGTTTTCTTATTTTTGATTCTGACGCAGGCCTGCTTTCCACATTGCCCAACGGCCAAATTCATTGATTTTGCCGATGCGTTCCAAGTGTTTGTGATCCAGTCCTTCGCCGGAAATACCTTCGTACATATCAATCAGTTCATTTGGATTATAGCCCAAACGTTCGTACTGGGTGGCCATAACGCCAAATGCATAGTTTTTATTGCTGATTGCAACGTCGTCCGTATCAATCAGACCAGCGTATTTGCCGTCTGGGGTAACGATAATGTTCTTTGGCGAAATGCCACAGTGATACAGCCCTAAGTCATCTTTCTTGCCGCGGTTCATTACACGCACCGCACCGGCGAACAATGGGGCGGCCAATTTGCTGGTGTTTGCGGCAACATCGTGCTGGGTCACCTGATGAATCTCTGAAAATGCAGTTTTTGGCAGCGCGCGTATGTCAATTTGGGACATTTTGATGAAATCTTCGATAATGTCGTGATAGACCTTGCGGACAATATTGTTCGGCAGGCCGTCTTTGACACTTTCGTACAATGTGCGCCCCGGAATCATTTTATATGTTTCCATCCATGCGGCCTTGTACACATGTTGTTCCAGTTTTGGCACGGCAATGCCGTGTTGGCTCAACACTTTGTTAAACTGAATATTTTTGAACACCATGTCAAAGTCGTTGAATTTGAACATATACTTGTTATTTTCGTTGTCTTGGACGATAAATGTGCAGTGCCCATTGCCCGGAACGCGTGGACGTTCAATCTTGGTCGCGTATGGGATTATACTGCGAATTGCCTGAAAGTAGTATGTCGGAACATTACTGTTTTTGTTCATATATTTTGTCCTTTTGGATTGTTGTCAAATATATTTTATGTCAATTTTTTGAAAAGTCAAGGGGTGGGGTATAAATACCTTAGTCGCGCGCCAACGCGGCCAACATAAAATCGTCCAAATCCCCGTCCAACACGGCGGCGGAATCCGTTTTTTCAACACCGGTGCGGACATCTTTGACCAACTGGTACGGATACAGGACGTAATTTCTAATCTGGCTGCCCCATTCAATCTTTTTCTGGGCGGCCTTGGCGGCGTTTTCTTCGGCGGCACGCTTTTGCAATTCCAATTCATACAGGCGTGAACGCAACATCTTCATCGCCATATCTTTGTTCTGAAACTGGCTGCGCTCGTTTTGACACGTAACGACAATGCCCGTTGGAATATGGGTAATACGAACCGCGCTGTCGGTTTTGTTTACGTGTTGACCACCCGCACCAGATGAACGATACGTGTCAATGCGCAAATCTTTGTCATTGATTTCAATTTCAATACTGTCGTCCACGTCCGGCCACACGTCCACAGATGCAAAACTGGTCTGGCGTTTGCCATTGGCGTTAAACGGCGAAATACGAACCAAGCGGTGTACGCCGATTTCGTTTTTCAGCCAACCATACGCGCGGTCACCACTGATGCGATAAGTGATGTTTTTAATACCGGCGGTGTCGCCTTCGTGTTCTTCGATAACCTCGGTCACAAAACCGTGGCGTTCCGCCCATCGCGCATACATACGCGACAGCATTTGCGCCCAATCTTGGGCCTCGGTTCCGCCTGCGCCCGCCTGAATAAACAAGAATGCGCCGTCTTGGTCGGCCGGTTCACGAAACAGGGTGATAAACTTTGCACGATGCGCGGCATCGCCCAATTTTTCAATCGCGGCCAATACGTCGGCATCTTCTGGTGCCATTTCGTACAAATCAACCAGATTATTATAATCGGATTCCAGTGTCTGCAATTCAGACAGAGATTTTTCCAACCCAGATTTTTTCTGTAACAGCGCGCGCGCCGCATCGGGATTGTCCCATAAATCCGGCTTGTTCGTCTGTTCGTTTAATTCGGCAATTTCAGATTCCAGTTTGGCTGGGTCAAAGAAACCCCCTGACGGCAGAAATGTCGTCGCGGATTTGTGTCAAAGTTTCATTTGGTATCAACATGCGACCCATAGTATCAATTTATTTGTTCAAATCAATATTTTTCTGGTGGCGGACATAAATGAACGTTTGCGTTTTTTCGTCGATTATGTTAAAATTTTCATAACGAGAGGGATTTTAATGAAAAACATTTTCGGTATATTTGCCTCGCTGGGGCTGATTTTCTGTGGTTTTGATGCGTACGCGGTATCGGCGGGCACAACGGCGACCAATTCGGGTTCTGCGCGTTATGTGTCGGTAAATACTGCAACCACCAGTGGCGGTCGCGGTAACGCGGGATTGGCAAATGCATACAAAACGAACCAGCGGAATACGTATTTCATGGTGAATCAACCGGACGTGGATTCGGCGTGCCGTGAAAAAATCTACAAATGTTTGTCTGATTATTGTGGCGATGTGACGGTTGTCCCCGGCCAGCGTCAGTCAAAATGCCAATATGCAACCGAAAGTGAACTGTATAACTATGCATTGTTATGTTTACAAAAAGATACGTGGGTATTATTGCCCCAGTACAACACAAACACGCGTACGGGCGGGGCGGGCATGAACACCGCCGCGCGTCTGTGTCCGGCATATGTGCAACAGGAATTGATGTCATACCTGTCTATGTCAAATATGGCAACCCAGTTGTCCAAGTCGCATTCTGACCTGTGTCTGCAACGTCGTCAGGAATTAGAGGCTGCAATGGCGTGCCATTCGGTTGCATTGGCATATGGCAACGAAACGACCAGTATGTTGACCACGCAACTGACCGATTACTGTGGCGCGGGTGTCCCGGGGGGCAGCGCGGAAATGGTAACCCGTTTTGCCAACGCCGGTAATGTTGGTGCAAATATTTGGGGCTGGGCCGAAAAAATCGTCAGCTTGGATTTGAATAAAAAGGGCTCTGAGTGGCAGGCGGCGGTTGATTCCGTTTTGGCTGGTTATACGAACCGTATGAATCTGGCGTGTGGCGACGATATGACAATCAATACGTCGAGCACGTCCGGCACATCATCGAACCAGCCGACAGCATTGCAAACGGCGGCGGCATTGGCGGTTGGGGTTGCATTCCCGTCCACCGATACGAATGTTGAAAATCCATATGGTGACCAGTCGATTTATATGGAGGTTACATCGTCACACACATTGGAAAATTATGCCACCGCATCACAGGTTGTTCAGGCGGGGCTGTCTAATTCCGCGTTGACCCAAAATGCGTTCTTGTCTTCGTCCCAGATGGACAATATGCAGACCGCATACAAACGTGGAACGAAAGTATTTATTATTCGTGACAGCGGCCGTTGCTTTATCGTGCCGGTTGCAACATTGTCGTCCACCGAAACAACAATGGTGGCACAAATGTTCGCAAATTGTGTCAGCCAATAAAGTGCACTGCAACCCATAAAATTAAACCGCCGTCTGGCGGTTTTTTCTTGTGTTATTTCTTGAATGCGGGTGCGATTTTTGATATAATTTTACGCAAATGAAAATATCAAGACGTAATCTGTTAAAAGTTAGTTTTTTTGCGGTATCTGCGGTTGCATGTATGCCACGCATGGCGTTTGCGGCGCGCAATTCGGTAAAATCGTTGCGCACGGGCGCACAGCCAAACGGGAAAACGCGACTGGTCATCGAAACTGCATCGCGACCGGCATACTCGCTGTCGTATCCGCAAAACCAACTGGTTATAAATCTGGCAAACACAACAATAAATAATGATGCACCAAAAAAACTGGCGTCGGGCACACTGGCGAAATCAATTACACAGGTGCAAAATGGCGACAGTGCGCAAATTGTTGTGAATCTGACACGGTCAATCGCCGATATTGCAAAATCACAGATTATGATTTTGTCGCCAAATGGCGATAACGACTATCGCTTGGTCTTGGATTTTGTTGCGGGTACTGGCACGGGAACGGCCAGCACCACATCTGCCGCCGCGACAACATCAACGACAACGTCAAATAAATCTGCGTCTAACAAAGCGCAATCGGCCACACCTGCGGGCAAATACGTGATTGTAATTGATGCCGGCCACGGTGGCAAAGACCCCGGTTGCATCGGTAAAAATGGCACAAAGGAAAAGACGGTCGTTCTGTCGGTGGCGCGCAAATTACGTAACAAATTAAATGACGCGGGATTCAAAACATACCTGACACGTAACGACGACACGTATCTGAAATTGGCGGATCGTGCCGCCATTGGCGAACGACGCAAGGCGGACTTGTTCATATCTCTGCACGCCAATGCGAACCCCAGCCGTGCGATGAAGGGATTCTCGGTTTATACATTGTCTGAAAAGGCATCAGACGAAGAGGCCAAGAAATTGGCCGAGGCCGAAAATGCCGCCGACAAGATTGGGGTAGAGGGTTTTACCGATTTCGAACCCAATATTCGCAGTGCGCTGTCGGCATTGCAACAACACGCGGTTGCCGAAATGTCCGAAGAATACGCAAACGGCGCATCGCGTGCATTTCGCAATGCAAAAATTGAACAGCAGCGTGGGCCTGATGTTCGTCACGCGCCATTTGCGGTATTGCGCTCGACCGTGCCGGGGGCACTGATTGAATTGGGACATTTGTCCAACGCAGGCGAAGAGAAACTGTTAAACAATGACGCACATCAAAACAAACTGGTTGCGGCAATCGTTAAATCCGTAAAAAACTACAATTTCGATGTCTAAATACGAACCGTTATGGGTATACTTGTCAAAACGTAACGACGTACGCATCACGCTGACGTTTGATCAGATTGCCGAAATCACAGGATTCAAATTTGACCATGCGTTTTTGACATTCAAACGTGAATTACCTGCATATGGGTGGCGGTTTGAAAAATTATCACTGAAAAATCAAACTGTATCATTCGTCCGCAATCAATAGAATATAAACACTTGCAAAGCAAAACAAAATCTGTATAATACCGACCATTGCGGAGAAGTGGCAGAGTGGTCGAATGCGCGCGACTCGAAATCGTGTATACGGGCAACCGTATCAAGGGTTCGAATCCCTTCTTCTCCGCCAGAATTATTAAATTCCCATGAAAACATTTAATGAACAGGTTTATGACGTTGTTGCACGTATCCCATCGGGACGCGTGGCGACATTTGGTCAAATTGCGGCGATGATTGGCCGCCCGCGTATGGCGCGATTTGTGGGGTATGCATCAAACAATAAAAACAGTTGGCATTTGCCGTGGCATCGCGTTGTATTCAAAGATGGCAGTTTGTGTGGCGGTTTTGCGGACGAACAGTATAAATCCCTGCGCGCCGAAGGGGTAAAATTCACCCCCGATCGGCACGTCATAATGGAACAATACCAATGGAATCCCGACCGCGATGGCGTTCCATTGGACATTCGTGATTTTCCGTTGGTGTTCTAGTTCTTTTGTTTTGGCAACTTGCGGAACGTCAAGAACCACGCCTGTACATC
This sequence comes from Pseudomonadota bacterium, assembly GCA_030531915.1. Classification (GTDB taxonomy): domain Bacteria; phylum Pseudomonadota; class Alphaproteobacteria; order Rs-D84; family Rs-D84; genus Enterousia. The sequence goes on along the minus strand of JAUNMD010000021.1, from coordinate 4,288 downwards.
CAGACCGCGATTACGGTTGTTTAACCGCGCGTCCATTTGTGCCGTTGTGGCGGGCGCGGGCGCAACAACGTCATCATTTGGTTTCCAATTCGCAGGTGTCGAAACGTGATATTTGTCCGATGTCTGTAACGCAATCAGGGCGCGACGAATTTCGTCCATATTGCGTCCAACCGACGCAGGGTAATATAAAATCAATCTGATTACACCATTTGGATCAATGATAAATACCGCGCGCACTGTCGCTGTATCAGACGCATGTGGGTGAATCATACCATATTTACGCGCAACAGACATCGTCATATCGTCAATGATTGGAAAGGTGATATGAATATCGTGCAAATCACCGAATTTCAGGTTGCGAATGGCCTCTATCCATGCCAAATGTCCCGTCAGCGTTCCAACCGACAGGCCAATAATTTCTGTATTCAGTTTATGAAAGTCGTCAATCATTGACTGAAACGTCATAAATTCAGTTGTGCAAATCGGTGTGAAATCCGACGGGTGCGAAAATAAAATCACCCATTTGCCGGCATAATCGTCGGGGAAATTCACTGTGCCGTTTGTCGTGCGCGCGGTAAATGCAGGCGCGTTATCACCAATCAGTGGCATTGGTTTTGTGCAATTATCTGAAAATTCATACATTGTCGCCTCCGTTTTTATACACTGAACGTACCACGGGGCGGGCATCTGGCGCACCAAGAACGTTTTCATATGCAGAAAAAACTTTACTCTTGATAAAATGTGCTATGATATAAATAATATGCAACACACCAGAAGGAAAAAAGGAAGAGTTATGAAACGTTCTGATATTGTACGTACTATTCAGGTTCAATTTCGCCACATGCGCGCGTCGGACGCCGCCGCGATATTGGACACCGTGTCTGATCATATGATGGAGGCGATTGCCGCTGGCGATCGCATAGAGGTTCGTGGTTTTGGCACATTCCAGCCGCGTGCCCGCGCAACCAAGGTTGGTTATAACCCATGCACTGGCAAACCAATGCCATTGCCGGCCAGCACAACTATTTTGTTCAAGCCCAGCCGCGAATTGACCAAGAAAATGAATGGATAAAACATGTTATTTGGTAAAAAATCTGGAATTAAAAACGACGATCGCGCGCGATACGACAAGGTGCGCCGCCTGATGTGGATTAAATGCGAATCCTGTGGTCGTTTGGTTTATTACAAGGATTACAAAGACAACTTATACATCTGTCCGCGCTGTGGTCGTGCGTTTATTATGACCCCGAAACAGCGTTTTGACCTGTTGTTTGATAACAACGAATGGACACGTTTGGATTTACCAACGGTGTCCGACGACCCACTGGAATTTGTTGACCGTATGCCGTACAAGGCCCGCTTGGCCGAGGCCCGCAGTGACAACGGTAATCACGACGCTGTTGTGTCGGCCGATGGTGTTCTGGGGGGCGTGCCAACAACAATTTGCGTGTTAAACGGTGACTTTATGATGGGATCAATGGGGCGTGCCGCCGGCGATGGTATTATCGCCAGTATGGAACACGCAATCCAGACCCGTCGCCCATTCGTGATGGTTGTCGCGTCTGGCGGTGCACGTATGCAGGAAAACATCTTGTCATTGATGCAGATGGCGCGTACAACGGTTGCGGTAAATCGTCTGCATGCGAACGGTATTCCGTATATCGTGCTGTTGACCGACCCAACGTATGGCGGTGTAACCGCATCGTTTGCAATGCTGGGTGACATTCATATTGCAGAGGCCGGCGCACGTATCGGATTTGCCGGACGTCGTGTTATCGAACAAAATATTCGTGAAAAATTACCGTCTAATTTCCAGACCGCAGAATACCTGTATGAACACGGTATGGTTGATATGGTTGTCCCACGTGACGGCCTGCATGACGCACTGTCGCGTGTTTTGGCGGTGTTGACCAAGCAACCGCACGAGGCAAAGCCAATCAATGTTTCAACCCCGCTGAATGACAACAAAAAGGTTCGCGGTATGGGCGAAACAGATGCCTATGACAAGGTTCTGTTGGCGCGTAATGAAAATCGTCCGCATTTCTTGGATTACATCAACGGCATTGTTGATGAATGGACATATCTGGCGGGTGACCGCCTGTATGCCGAAGATCCCGCCATGGGCAGTGGTATCGGTTATTGGCGCGGTATTCCGGCCGTAATTATTGGTCAGGAACAGGGGCGCACCATCGAAACCCGTCAAAAACATCGTTTCGGTATGGCAAATCCCGATGGTTATCGCAAGGCCCAACGTATGATGCGTTTGGCGGAAAAGTTTAACCTGCCACTGATTTCGCTGTTTGATACCGCCGGCGCATTTGCCGGCCGCGAGGGCGAAGAACGCGGCCAATCACAGGCCGTTGCCGCATCTATGGCATTAGGGCTGTCAATCAAAACGCCATATGTCGCCGTCAACGTGGGTCAGGGCGGTTCCGGCGGTGCAATCGCCATTGGTACGGCTGACCGCGTCCTGATGATGGAAAACGCGATTTATTCGGTAATTGCGCCGGAATCTTGCGCCAGTATCTTGTGGAAAGATAACAAGTTCAAGGCCGTTGCCGCACAGGCGATGAAATTGACCGCGCGTGATATGGCGAACCTGAACGTTATCGACGGGATTATCGACGAACCCGCCGGTGGCGCACACACGGACTGGCAAACAACGATGGAATTATTGTCCACCGCGGTTGCGGAAAATATTGCAGAATTGCAGAAAATCCCCGCCGACCAGTTGCCGGCACTGCGTGCTGAAAAGTTCATGGCAATGACACGTGATGTCGAAATCTATGGGCCTGAAACTGGTTCAGACCATGAATAAAATCCCAGCCCCGTAAATTACGGGGCTTTTTATGGTTGCGTCCCGTGTGCGGGCGCACTTTTATTTGAACTTTTATCTTGAATCTGGGGCAATTTTGGTGTATATTGCCCCCAGCAACAAGAGGATTATTCATGAATTACCCATATATGCCAAAATCCACTGCACTTTGGTTGATTGAAAATACTGCATTGACGTTTGAACAAATCGCTGATTTCTGCGGCCTGCATGAATTAGAGGTTAAAAACATCGCCGATGCCGAAACATACAAGATTCAGGGGCTGAACCCAATCTTGAACGGCCAGTTGACACGCGAAGATATCGAAAAATGCGAAGCAGATCCATCTGCACGCCTGACATTGCGCGAAGAAATTGTCGAAGCGCAACAGAAACAAAACAAGAAAGGCGTTGGTTATACACCAAAATTGCATCGTCAAAACCGGTTGGGTGGTATTTTGTGGATTCTGAAAAATTATCCAGAATTGTCCGATGGTCAAATTGCGCGCCTGATGCGCAGCACGAATCCAACCGTCGCGTCAATCCGCAATAAAACGCACAAATCTTATTCTCTGATTCAAATCCAGAGCCCGATTGTATTGGGTCTGGTGTCTGAATCCGCCGTGCACGACGCTGTGGCCAAGGCAACAAAAAAGAAATAAGTTTTAACCGTTTAATTTACTTTTATAAATTCTTGGGGGTCAGTTTATGGCTAAGAAACTGGACGACGCGACAAAGTTGTTGATTGAATCGTTGCCGGAAAATCTGCAAAAACTTGCAACATCAGCGGTCGAGGTTGGCTATCTGTCCAAAATGGACTTTGATGCCGCGACCGAGGCGGACGAAGTGCCCGATGAAGAACAGGAAGAGGTTCTGGATTTCTTTCAGCAGGATTTGGGACTGGAAGTATTGGAATCCGACAATTTTTCCCAAGAAATGGAAAAGTATTATGACGATGATTCCGACGAACCACGTGATAAAACGCGTAATTTGCTGAATGCCGACGCAGAGCAGGTTGACGTCAACGACGATGATTATGAACACTATGCCAAACAGTTGGAACGCAGCCAGACGGGTAATCTGGTGTTGGGCGTTCAGGATTCTGTTCAATCGTACCTGAAACAAATCGGCACGGTTCAGTTGTTGACCGCCGCGGGCGAGGTTGCGATTGCCCAGCGTATCGAGGCCGCCACACGTCTGATGGTCTATGGCCTGTGTGAAAGCCCAATGACAATTCAGGCAATGCTGGATTGGTATCAGCAGTTGCTGAACGAAGATATTCGCCTGCGCTATATTCTGAATTTGGAAGTAATGTATTCATCTGAATCCGAACAGAAATCGTTGGCCGCATTGTCAGAGGCCCTGAAATCCAAAGGTGTTGAACACGTCGACGAATTGGACGATGATGAACTGGACGATTTGGAAGAATCCACCACATCTGATGACGATGAAGATGACGAAGACGACGAAGATGAT
>JAUNMD010000130.1 GCA_030531915.1 Pseudomonadota bacterium | reverse complement strand
CAGGTTTGTGCTGATATATACCGGCATACCCAATGTGTAAATGCTGTCGTCCATGGCGATAGAGCGAATCTTGGACAAAGGCGTGCCCAATTTACCAATCACATCTGGTGGGGTGGATTCATAGAAATACACATAGCGTGGGTTTTTATAAATCACATCTTTGGCCAATGCAGGATTCTTTTTCAGGTATGTCCATACGGCGTCCGCGGAATAGCCGCCATCGGGGCGAATGCCACGGCGACGTAATTCTTCGCCGATGGATTTGAACGGCATATCGTTGACCGCGGCAAAGTTCAGTTTCACCATTTTACCGTCGTCCAGTTGCAACATACCGCTGCCCTGAATCTGAATGTTTTGGACGTCAACGATGTTTGCCCAGTACAAAACGCGCCCGATTTGTTTTTCAACAATGTCTTTCTTTTCCACACCCTTGTACGTGCGGCCATCGGTTGGTACGCCCATCAGTGGTTCATTGCATGTGGCGGTTTTGGTGCGACACCCAGGAATAATTGGGGAATAGTATCCCGTGTATGTCCCGCGGTCTGTACCGTTATCATTATATACCTTGTACGGTTGGAAATTTGATTCAAACCATGCGCGCACGGTTGCAACGTCCGCCGATGCAGATGGCAACATGCGGCATTTTTCCGCGAACAGTTCACGATCGGGTACAACGCGGCCTGTGTATTGAATTTTCGCCTTGCACGAATTACGGAATGCCTGCAATGCATAGCGCACATCGTCATCGCGCCAGCCGGGCAGGTCATCATAAGACGCGCGGCGCAAATTGCTGGGGACGACGGAATTATCACCACTGTGTGTCGGCGCAGACAGGTCGCACGCCGCCAACGCAACAACCCCCAGAACAATGGCAATCAATCGCGCCGGTTTGAAAAAATTCCGCATAACCATTTTTGTAAATCCCCCCACTTGTAAAATAATTTTATGATGCTATATTATCATAAAAGGTGGGGCTAAGTCCAGACGGGTTTTACCCCCAGCGTACAACAGGAGTAAAGCACAATGGCAAAATTCAAAATTATTTCACAGTTTCTGAAAGATATCTCGTTCGAGAGCCCAAATGTTCCAGAATTGTTCTTTAAGCAGGACAATGGTCAGGCAAAATTGGAAATCAATATTGATATTCAAATCAAGGGCGCGGAAAACAACCTGTTTATGGTTGATTTGATTACCAAGGTTCATTCGAAACTGGACGCGGGCGACAAATCCATATTCTTGATTGAATCAACATATTCTGGTCTGGTTCAAATGGAAGAAGAAAAAGATGACGAAGCGAAAAAGCGCACATTGTTGATTGATGTACCAACATTGTTGTTCCCAGCGGTTCGCAGTTTGATTGTCCGTCTGACATCTGAATCTGGGTTCCCAACATTCGCAATGCAGCCGGTTGATTTCGCAGAACTGTATGCACAAAAGCAGAACAATGCTGCGAATGCGAAATAATTAGTTTATTTCATTTTTTGTTCCGAAAACGCCCCGTTTGGGGCGTTTTTATTTTTTATGTGCATTTTTTGGATTTTTTTCATTTTTATGGTAAAATCTATCCACTATGGCAAAGGATACTTATTTATCAGTCAGAAGTTCGGTCAGCGGTTTTTCGTTTGCAAATCTGGGGTTGTTCACAGGATTTGCAGACGGTATTTATAATGCCGTATATTCGTTGGTATTGCTGGAAATATTCCGTTCATCGGCGGTCGTTGGATTGTATGTCGGCCTGTATGCGGCGTTCTGTATGATTGTGGGCCTGTTTGCCAATGAACTGTTTCGCCAGTTTTCC
>JAUNMD010000129.1 GCA_030531915.1 Pseudomonadota bacterium | reverse complement strand
GCTGCGAATACATCAGTTGCAACATCGACAGTTCACTGCCACATTCGGGGATTTGTTTTACGCAATAGTTATGTGAAATATAATGAAGTTCTTTACCACGCGCATTCTGAGCTTGACTAACAATGTCCGTCGCATCACGCTGTTTGTCATCATCTGCTGTCTTGGCACTATTCCACTGCGATAAATCCACTCTGCTAGTCTTGTCGGAGGCATTTTTTACAAGAGTACTACCACTAATACCATTTTCGACAGCCATAACGCCCAATGTAGCGATTTGATATGATTTTTGATTTTCTTTTTCAATTTTACTCAGTTCAGCGTCAAACTTTTCTTTATCATCACTGCATGCGCAACGTCCACCGTTGTCATTTTCAATCATACAGAATGAATCCATACAGCCATCATATTTCTGCTGGCACGCCTCGCTGACCACAACGTTCTTGGTCGCCGATGTAACCTTGGTTCCGCTGCCTATAACCTTTTGCGTTGTGCCCGCACGTGCAACCACGGACGCCGTTCCACCAGACGCAGACGTGCCACGCGATACGGTTGTGCGCCCCGCCGCACCCGTGCGACCCGATGTACTGGTCGTCGTTGATGCCACAGGCGTTGCACTGCGCGCGGATACATTTCCCACCATAAACGCACAACACAGTACAATTCCAACGATGCGAACAAACTTAGTCATAGTGCATTAAAATGTAATATCACTGCAATTTTCTGTCGCTTCATTCCACTTCTTACACCACTTACGTTTTGGCTTACCGCAATATTGTTGGCGAACGCATCTGTGACAAGTCAATGTTTCCCAATCAAATGTTGATGTAACAGTTTCTTTGTAATTCCATTCATTCACCGTCTTAGACCCCACCATTTCACGTTCAGCAGGATCTGTTTGAACATTCTTTTTCCCTTTGGCCGTCGCAAATGCACTGCTGTTCGCCAAACCGGTACAAGACAGACGCGCGGCCTCGCGACGAGCATCCAGTGCATTTTCGCCCGCGACCGTGGCTGCACGTTCCCCCAACGCAACGTAATCCTTGGCCATTTTCGTATTCAATTCATCAATCTTGCTATGATAATTTTCTTGGGCTTTTTTCACCGCAGACGCCGTTATCAACGCACGCATCTGTTGGGTCAGACCGGTAAAACGCCCCTCGTCCGAACCAAACGATGTACGATTACGAATTACACCCTCGTCTGTCTTGGTTGTACGTGTCAATCCCTGAACACGACGCCCCGTCATACAGTATTGAACGGTTGGGTCGGCCTCGATAGTGGCAATAGCATTATTGATATTATTGACCAATACTGCCAGTTCTGATTTTGCATTTTCGGTCAACATATCATCTTCAATGGTTTCCAATAAACCTGTATCTTCGTTAAAGTTCAGATTTTCCCACGCAATCGTACCGTCAATAACACCAGCAAAATCTTTTTTGGTATTACCAGCACGTCCCAGTTCTTCGTCTGTAATTTGCGCAACATCTGTGCGACATTTGCTGTAATCAATTTCACTTGAATCTTCTTTGTATTCACACAATTTGTATTCCAGCGAACGGCCGCCCAACCCGTCATCCAGTGCCAGACCGTCACAGTTTTCGGTATCACCACAAACCTTGACCATGGCTTCGTCCGCCGCATTTTGGCATTGGGTCAACATGCTGTTATCAATATCCAACATGATACCTTGGGCAACACTGGACAGGTATTCGTCCAAGTCCGATGTTTTGCCATTATATTTTTCAACGCACGCTGTCAACTTTTCCGTTGGGCACATACGCACGATTGTATCGGTATCCAGACCAACGCATTGCGAATAATCTT
>JAUNMD010000128.1 GCA_030531915.1 Pseudomonadota bacterium | reverse complement strand
ACCGAATGCCCGGACTGAAAAGCGTTTGGCTCCGCATGTGGGCCAATATCAAGGGCTTTATTAAAAAAGCTTTTACCGTTATCTTCGTGGCCACCATCGTCATCTGGCTTCTGCAGAGCTTTGACATGGGGCTGAACATGGTAGATTCTCCCGAAAACAGTATTTTAGCTTCCATGGGTAAAGCGGCGGCGCCGGTTTTTGTCCCCTTAGGCTTCGGAGACTGGAGAGCAGCCACCGCCCTGATTACGGGTCTGTCGGCAAAAGAAGCGGTAGTCAGCACATTAGCAGTTCTTACAGGAGCCGCGGGCGGCGATATGACCGCTATGCTGACAGCGATTTTTACGCCTTTAACCGCATTCTGCTTTCTGGTATTCTGCCTGCTGTACATGCCCTGTGTAGCCACCCTGGCTACCATCCGCAGAGAAATGGGCGGTCTGCACTACGCATTCGGTGTGGTACTGTTCCAAACCTGCATCGCCTGGTTTGTATCCTTTGTTATTTCCCATATAGGAATTCTGATTTTATCACCGGCAGCCGGGCGTACAGGCGGTAGACTTTGCAGCCCTGCAGAACCCGACCGAAGATAAGCATGAAAAAATCTCCATCCCGAATCCGGAATGGAGATTTTTTTAATGATGTGTATGCTCCCCTTTATGCTCTTCCAGATAGCGGGCAACTTCCGCCACCAGATTGTCAATGTGCTGAGTCATAGGGATGTCCTCCACGCTGACTATATGAATGTGGCAACGGTTCAAAGGCAGAAGAACTTTATATGTGTGGCTGCTTCCAATGGCTTCGGCCATTCTCGGAGATAATTCCCCCATCATAGCGTTGGCGGTCAAAATCCCCACTACGCCGCACACGATATCCACATGCAGCATATTGTGTATGATAGCATTTTCTCCGGTAGCTCCGTCGTCAGCTCCCGCTTTCAGCATCTGACTGGTAGCCAGAGCATTGGTTCCCAAGGCAACCACGCGAATATCCGGAAGCGCTGCCTTTAATTTTTCTACAATAGCACGGCCGATTCCGCCGCCCTGTCCGTCTACAACTGCTACAATCAACGTTCTATCCCCCGTTTCTGGCGTAAGATAATTTTTGTTATTTTATCACGAATCCCCATGCCCGGCAACAAGAACCCTTCTCTTTCGGCAAACACGTTTCCCTCACATCCTTTCTCAACCCGCAAACTTTGTTCTATCCTCCGGCATTTTGGCGGACAGCTGTTCCACTGCCATTTTTTATACCCGGCTCGCCGCCTACAGATAATGGTATCGCTTATTCATGCCCAGATATACGCAGATATTCATAAGAAGGGCTAAAATCTCCGCTACTAAAACCGACAGCCAAATACCTTTAACCCCCCAGATTATGGGAATCAGGATTACCATAGACGCTTCAAATCCCATCATGCGAACCCCGGAAAGAAGCCCGGAAACCAATCCGTTATTTAAAGCGGTAAACAAAGCCGATGCGAACATATTAAATCCGCAAAGCAGGAAACAAATGGAATAGAGCCGCAAAGCATATATCGCAAAGACTTTTAATTCCGGATCGTATCCTACAAAGCAATCCGCCAGAAACGGTGCTGTCAGCTCCGCCAACAGAGTCAGAACAAGTGCAAATCCTCCGATAATAACATTGCTCTTTTTAAACATATTTTTCAATTCCGGTTCATTCTGCGCTCCGTAATGGTAGCTGATAATCGGCGCACAGCCTACGGAATAACCCATAAAGACTCCCGCAAAGATATAAGCCACATACATAATAATGCCGTATGCCGCCACGCCGTTTTCCCCCAAAAGACGCAATAATTGGTAATTATACAGTATATTGAGAAATGA
>JAUNMD010000020.1 GCA_030531915.1 Pseudomonadota bacterium | reverse complement strand
TTTACAAAAACAAATTGAAAAAGCAGACAACAGAAGAGTATGGCTAAAATGTGGTGGATTTATTTCAATAGATAAAACAGAAGCTTTAACAGCAATAGATGTAAACTCAGGAAAATACATAGGAAAAGATAATGCAGAAGCTACTATATTTAAAGTAAATAAACAAGCAAGTATAGAAATTGCAAAACAACTTAGGTTAAGAGATATAGGTGGAATAATTATCATTGATTATATTGACATGAATGATGAAAAAGACAAAGAAGAAATAATAAATAGCCCTGCATCTATATGGTGCAGGGGACATAAGAAAAACGGAGTAATTGATGTCTCGTTCAGTTTGGAAAGGTCCTTATGTTCACCCATCTGTCTTGAAAAAGACCGCGGCGGCGAACGAAAAAGATGACCGTAAACCAATTAAAACTTGGTCTCGTGGCAGCACAATCGTGCCACCAATGGTTGGGCTGACTTTTGAAGTTCACAATGGTAATAAATTTATTCCAGTTTCAATCGTAGAAGATATGATTGGTCATAAATTGGGTGAATTTGCGCCGACACGTACATTCAAAGGTCATGCGGCAAATAAAAAGGCCGCGGCAGCCAAGAAATAATGATTTCTATATGGAATCCGCAAGAATAATAAGGTTATAGTTATGACAACAGCAAGATATGGAATTAAAGATAATCAGGTTCGCGCATTCAACAAAATGATCCGCGTCAGCCACCAGAAACTGAATCTGGTTTGCGACACTGTTCGTGGTTTGCCTGTTGAACGTGCAATCGATGTCTTGAAATTTTCGAAGAAACGCGTATCTGACGAAGTTTTGAAAACTTTGATTTCCGCGATTGCAAATGCAGAACACAACAAAAATCTGTCGGCAGATTCTCTGTACGTCAAAGAAATTTGGTGTGGTAAAGCGTTGACAATGAAACGTATCATGGCCGGCCCACGTGGCAGCGCACGTCCGATTTTGAAACCATTTTCAAATCTGACAATCGTTTTGGAATCAGGTACAGCACCTGCGAAAAAAACAGCAGAAAAAACTGCAAAGAAAGCAAAATAATAAAACCGTGGCACGTGGTATGGGGCAACCCTGAATAAAACCTATATGGTTTCAAGAACACTTGCCACAAACTAAGGAAAACAAAAGATGGGACAGAAAGTATCACCAATCTCGTTGCGCGAATTTATCAACAAGATTACTGACTCGCGCTGGATGGCTGGCAAAAAGGACTATGCGAACCTGTTGGCCGAAGATATCAAAATTCGCAAATTTATCGAAAAGAAATTGAAGAAAGCCGGTTTGGCCAAGGTTGTTATTGAACGCTTTGCCAAGAAAGTTGTTGTGACAATTCACACATCTCGTCCGGGTATGATTATCGGTAAAAATGGTGCTGATATCGAAACATTGCGTAATGATATTAAAAAATTGGTCAAGAATGATCAGGTTGTCGTAAATATTTACGAAGTTCGTCGCCCAGATCTGAATGCCCAGTTGGTTGCACAGAATATTGCACAGCAAATCGAAGGTCGTGTTTCCTTTAAGCGTGCAATGAAAAAGGCGGTTCAAAACGCCCAGAAAGCAGGTGCACAGGGTATCAAAGTTATGTGCAGCGGCCGTCTGAACGGTGCGGAAATTGCCCGCAGCGAACAAATCCGCGAAGGTCGTATTCCTCTGCACACATTGCGTGCTGATATTGACTATGCGTCAATTCAGGCGAAAACAACATACGGTGTTATCGGTGTAAAAGTTTGGATTTACACAGGGGACGTCGTAAATAAAGAAAAGCTGGCTTCTGAAATGGCACGCCCAACTGAATATGCCGGCAGCAGCGAAAAGAGAAACAAGTAATTTTTGCCGGCATCTATATGGTGCCGGGGAAAACAAAAATTAGCAAAAGCAATAAAAGGTAGTTTATTATGTTGATGCCAAATAAAACAAAGTTTCGCAAACAGCACAAAGGCCGTATTCACGGCGTCGCCAAAGGCGGCAGCGAACTGGCATTTGGTTCGTTTGGACTGAAAGCCATGACACCAGAACGCGTTACAGCGCGTCAGATCGAAGCGGCGCGTCGCGCCATTACACGTCACATGCGTCGTATGGGTAAATTGTGGATTCGCGTATTCCCAGACGTTCCAGTGACCAAGAAACCTGCCGAAGTCCGTATGGGTAAAGGTAAAGGTGCGGTTGAATATTGGATTTGCCGTGTAAAACCAGGTCGCATCATGTTCGAAGTCGACGGTGTAAAACCAGAAGTCGCATATGAAGCGTTCGCGTTGGCGGCGGCGAAATTGCCAGTTAAAACCAAAATTGTTGAACGTAAAGCGAACTAAGTATAACCGCACACAAAAAGGTCAATGAAATGGCAGAAAAGAAAGTTGAAAAAGAATCTTTGACAGTCGAAGCATTGCAGAGCAAGCTGGCTGATTTGAAGAAAGAGCAAATGAACCAACGCTTTCAGCATGCGGCTGGTCAGTTGCCAAAATCGCATGTAATTCGTCAGACCCGTCGTGAAATCGCACGCGTCAAGACAAAATTGAATGCGGACAAAAAATAAAAAATTGTCGATTTTTGTTGAGATTTCTAAAAATTTAGTTATCATATGCCGAAATCGGTTAAATAAAACCAAAGAATCAGTTGCTGTTTTGCGTGTTTTAGTGTAAAATTAGGCCCGCAAAACAAGCACTGGCAAATGTATAAGGACACAAGTTATGCCAAGACGTATACTGCAAGGAACAGTAAAAAGTACAGCAAACGACAAAACAGTTGTCGTCGAAGTGGAACGTCGTTTCCGTCACCCGCTGTATGGCAAGTTCGTAAAGCAGAACAAAAAGTACAAGGCGCACGATGAAAACAACGAATACAAGGTTGGTGACATCGTTGCGATCGAAGAACATCGTCCAATCTCCAAGACAAAATCTTGGGTGGTCAAGGGGCGCGTTGGCGTTTCCAAGGACGAAACGGTTGAGGTCGTTGACTACTACCGCCGGACAGGGTCTTTGAGGTCGGCATTGTTTTACCAATGTGCGGACAGTCGGGCTCTATAACAAAGCGGCGGGGGATTGCCCCGCGCGCAGGACAAGGAAAAAAGTTATGATTCAGAATGAAACAGTTATGACGGTCGCTGATAACTCTGGCGCACGCAAAGCGATGTGCATCAAAGTTTTGGGCGGTTCACACCGTCGCTATGCGACAGTTGGCGATAAAATTGTCGTCGCCATCAAAGAAGCGATTCCACGTGGTAAAGTACAAAAGGGTACTGTACAGCGTGCAATCATCGTGCGTACAAAATTCCCGGTAAAACGTCCGGACGGATCTATTATCCGCTTTGACGATAATGCGGTTGTTTTGATCAACAAGAACAACTTTGAACCAATTGGCACACGTATCTTTGGGCCGATTGCACGTGAAGTTCGCCGCAAATACGATGTTCAAAAAATCGTATCTTTGGCACCGGAAGTTATATAATATACAAGGGGTTATAGATATGAAAATCAAGAAAGGCGACGAAGTCGTAGTTATTTCGGGAAAGTACAAAGGCGTCAAAGGTAAAGTACTGGAAGCGCGCCCAACAGAATCTCGCGTTGTGGTCGAAGGTGTAAACCGCCACAAATGGCATGTCAAACCAACACAGGAACAGCCGGGTCACATCGTTGATCGCGAAGCACCAGTGCATGTTTCTAATGTTGCGTTGGTTGATCCAAAGACGAAAAAAGCAACACGCGTTGGATACAAAATGTCCGGCGACAAGAAAGTTCGTGTTGCCAAGAAGTCAGGCGCAGAATTGTAAAAATAAACTGTTCCCGCTGTTACGGGGACACAGAGTGTAAGGAATAAAAAAATGCAAAGCAGATTGCGTGAAATTTACGAAAAAGAAATTGTACCTGAATTGGTCAAAGAATTTGGGTATACAAACAAGTATGCTGTGCCAAAATTGTCCAAAATCGTTTTGAACATGGGCGTTGGCGAAGCAGTTAGCGATAAAAAGAAATTGGATTCTGCCGCCGCTGATTTGACAGCGATTGCCGCACAGAAGTCCGTTATCACACATGCGAAAAAGTCCATCGCGACATATCGCTTGCGTGAAGGTCAGGCCATTGGTACCAAGGTCACATTGCGCGGTAAAAGAATGTATGATTTCTTGGACAAACTGATTACAGTTGCATTGCCACGTGTCAAGGACTTTCGTGGTTTGTCAAAATCCAAATTCGACGGTCGCGGTAACTATGCGTTCGGTATCAAGGAACACTTGATTTTCCCTGAAATTTCCGTTGATAAAATTGACGCAATTCGCGGTATGGACATCGTCATCGCGACAACAGCGAAAACTGACGACGAAGCACGTGCGTTGCTGACGAAAATCGGCTTGCCGTTGGTTTTGAAATAATAAAAAGGTATAAAAATGGCTAAATTAGCGTTGATAAACAAACAGAAAAAACGTGAAAAGATGGTCGCCCAGTATGCCAAAAAGCGCGAAGCGATCAAAGCGAAGATGTCTGTAAATGCAACACCAGACGAACGTATGGACGCGATGAAGAAATTGGCAAAGTTGCCACGTAACGCGAATCCAACACGTCTGCATAACCGTTTCTCTCGCTTGTTCGGTCTGTGCCGCCAACAGTTGCGCACAATGGCGTCCGAAGGGAAACTGCCAGGCGTACGCAAGTCCAGTTGGTAAAATAAAAACAACCCTGTTGTGGACAATGCAGCAGGGGTTAAACAAAAGTGCAGGGGGCGTACGCCCCATGCAACGAAGGAGTAAAAGATGTCATTATCACACCCAATCGGCGATATGTTGACACGCATTCGTAATGGTCAGAATGCGGGCAAAGAAACAATCACCGTTCCAAACAGCAAACTGCGTGCAGCAGTGCTGACCGTCTTGAAAGACGAAGGTTTTATTACAGATTTCCACAAAGAACAGATTGACGAACATCGTGCCAATTTGGTCGTTGAACTGAAATATGTCAATGGCAATGGCGCAATCCAAGAAATTTCTGTCGTGTCCAAACCTGGCCGCCGTGTTTATTCCAGCAGTGCAAAAATGCCAAAGGTTATGGGCGGACTGGGTATCGCAATCGTTTCCACACCAAATGGCGTTATGACTGATCACAAGGCACGTTTGATGAACGTTGGTGGCGAAGTGCTGTGCAAGGTAATCTAATATAGAAGTAAGGATTGAAGTTATGTCTCGTGCAGGAAAATATCCAGTAAAATTGAAAGACGGTACGTCAGCGGCGATTGTTGATGACGTTCTGGTTGTCAAAGGCCCAAAGGGCGAAATTAAATTGCCTTTGGATACAAAACATGCCGGCTTGGTTCATGTCGCAATCGAAGACGAACACGTTGTTGTTACACCAAAAGACGCCGAAGACAAAGTTTCACGTGCAATGTGGGGTACAATGACCCGCAATGTTCGTTGCGCAGTCGAAGGTGTATCTGACGGTTTCTCGAAAGATATGTACATGAAGGGTGTTGGTTACAAAGCATCGGTTTCTGGCAACAAATTGGTTTTGGTTGCAGGTTATTCACACGATGTTATCATGGAAATCCCAGCGGGCTTGACCGTTGTTATGGGTGAAACACCAACCGAATTTAGCATCAAGGGTATCGATAAATGCTTGGTCGGTCAGTTCGCGGACAAGATTCACAAGGTTCGCAAAGCAGACCCATACAAGGGCAAGGGCATCTTCTATAAGGGCGAAGCAATCCGCCGCAAGGAAGGTAAAAAGAAATAATCGTTGCGGGCAAGTGGGACATTGTATAATGAGCACAGGCAATAAATATTCAGCAATTATGATCAGCAATGCATGGTCACACATTGTTGACGCGATGACATTCTTGACAGAATACGTCAGCGACTATTTGTCTGGGCAAAAATACAAAGCCCCATTTGCGATGCAACACCGTAATCAAAAACAAAAATAATTTCCGCTGTTACGGGGATTGAAAAAAAGGAAACAAAATGTTGAAACATTTGTCTAGTGAAGAAAGACGCACATTGGCAAATCGCGGTGCGTTGAAAAGAAAGAACCCAGGCAAAATTCGTCTGTCAGTATTTCGTTCGGATCGTCATATCGAAATTCAAGCCATTGATGATGTTCGTGGTCACACAATTTGTGCTGCGTCGTCCAAAGAAAAAGATTTTCAGGGCAAGGGCTGGAATATCGCTGGTGCAGAATTGGTCGGCGCCGCGTTTGCAAAACGCGTTGTTGATGCAGGCATCGCTGAAAATTGTTATTTTGACCGTGGCGCATATCGCTATCACGGCCGTGTAAAGGCACTGTGCGAAGCAATCCGCGCAGGCGGCGTAAGAATTTAATGGAATATACGGAGTTATAAGATGGCACGTTTTGATGATAAAAAATTGCAGACGGATAACCTGGTAGATAAACTGGTTTCCATCAACCGCGTATCCAAAACCGTAAAGGGCGGCCGCAATATGTCGTTCTCGGCGTTGGTTGTGGTTGGCGACAAGGCCGGTCGTGTTGGTTTTGGCAAGGGTAAAGCACTGGAAGTTCAGTCCGCTGTTCAAAAGGCAACCAAGGCCGCCAAGGCGAAAATGATTCGCGTCCCACTGAAAGAAGGTCGCACATTGCACCACGACAGTTCCGCGAAATACGGCGCAAGCAAATTGGTCGTTCGCAGTGCAGTCCCAGGTACCGGTATCATTGCTGGTGGTGCGTTGCGTGCGGTGTTTGAATGCTTGGGCGTTCAGGACGTCGTTGTGAAATCTCAGGGTTCTAACAATCCTAATAACATGATTCGCGCTGCATTCTTGGCGTTTGGCAAAATGAACTCGCCAAAGACAGTGGCCGCGCGTCGTGGTAAAACAGTTGCTGAAATCATCGCTGGCCGTGATGGCAAGAAAGTTGAAGAAGCAGCATGCGAATGCCCAGCCGAAGACAAATAATCTAGGCGCAGATAAAAACGGAGTAAAATTATGGCTAAGATAACTGTAAAGCAAGTCAAAAGCATTGTTGGTCGTCCGGAATCTCAGCGCAAGATTGTTGCTGCATTGGGATTGGGTCGTATCGACAAAACCAAAGAATTGGGCGATACACCAGCCGTTCGCGGTATGGTTGCCAAGGTTTCTCACCTGGTTGAAATCGTCGAAAAATAAGAAAAGTAAAACCGAGTATGCGGACACCACTTGTCCGCATGCGAAAAAGGACTATATGATAGTCATAGGATAAAAGGAAAAAATTATGAAACTGAATGCATTGATGGATAATTTCGGCGCACGTCGTGACACAAAGCGTGTTGGTCGTGGTATGGCGTCGGGTTATGGCAAAACATCTGGTCGTGGTAACAAGGGTCAGAAATCCCGCAGCGGTTCACGCAAGCAGGCAACTTTCCAAGGTGGTCAGATGCCAATTTTGCGTCGTTTCCCAAAATTCGGGTTCAACAATCCGTTTGCCAAGGAATATGTAACAATCAACTTGGGCGATATTGAAAAATTCATCGCGTCCGGCAAGATTGATGCAAAATCCCCAATCACTATTGATTCTCTGATGGCTGCAAAAATCATCAACCGCAAAATGTCCGGTTTGAAAGTTTTGGCCAAGGGCGAAATCAAATCGTCTGTAAACGTTGTTGCTGACAAGTGGTCCAAGGCCGCAGAAGCAGCGATTGTGAAAGCAGGCGGCACAATCAAAAATAACTAATCCGTATATTTGTACCCCACATCGTGGGGTACATGTCTGATTTGAGAATGGTCAACGCATGAAATTCTTGAAAGATTTTTTTGGAAACCTGTCAGATTTGCAAAAGCGTATTTTGTTCACACTGGGTGCGCTGATTGTATATCGTGTTGGTTCGTTTATACCACTGCCGGGGGTAAATGCATCGGCGGTGCTGCACTTGTTCACGGGCGAGGGCAGTGGCATGATGGGTATGTTTGATATGTTTTCGGGTGGTTCGCTGTCGCGTATGTCTGTGCTGGCACTGAACATTTTCCCGTACATTTCGGCATCTATCGTGTTGCAGTTGTTGACGGCCACCAGCAAGAGTTTGACAGAATTGCGCAAAGAGGGTGAATCAGGCCGTATCAAAATCAACCAGTACACACGTTATCTGGCGGTGTTCTTGGCTGTTGTCCAAGGGTGGGCGGTTGTCCGTGGCTTGGAAATTATGGCACCGGTCAATGGTGTGGCGGCGGTTGTGAATCCAGGGTTTGCGTTTGAATTATCGGCGATTATCGCGTTGGTTGGTGGTACTGTGTTCGTCATGTGGTTGGCGGAACAGATTACCGCACGTGGTATCGGTCAGGGCGCATCACTGTTGATTTTTGCAGGCATTATCGCACAAATCCCAGAGGGTGTTGCCAAGGTGTTTTCATTGGGCTCGGTCGGCCAGATGTCGCCAGCAATGATTATGTTGGTCGTTGCGTTTGTTATTGGCATCGTCGCGCTGATTGCGTTCTTTGAACAGGCCCAGCGTCGTATTCAGATTCTGTACCCGCGTCAGGTTATGGCAAACGGTGTTATGAACACAAATGCATCTTATTTGCCAATCAAGGTAAATATGTCGGGCGTTATGGGGCCGGTTTTCGCAGCCAGTATCATGATGCTGCCGGCGTTCGTTCAGCGTTTTGTCCAGAGCGAGAATTTAATCGTTCAAAACATTATGGCGTTCTTTACGTATGGTACATGGTCTTATATCATCACATACACGATTTTGATTGCGTTCTTTGCGTATTTCCAGACCGCGGTGATATTTAATTCCGAAGAAACCAGCACAAACCTGAAAAATGCAGGTGGCTATATCCCAGGTGTACGCCCAGGCGAACAGACAATTCATTATCTGGACGCGGTCGTATCACGCACAACGGCGATTGGTGTTTTATACCTGATTGTTGTTTGCGTATTGCCAATCATTTTGAATACCCACTTTGGTATGCCATTGATGATTGGTGGGACAAGTGTGCTGATTGTGGCGGGCGTTGTACTGGACACAATGAATCAGGTTCAGTCGTACTTGGTGGCAAAACAATACACCAGTGTTATCAAGTCGGCACCAAAGAAAGGGCGTTTCCGTTAAACGCGGTGACGCAAAACAAGATTTGACTTTTGTCGCGTTGTGTATAAAATAACACGGCAAAATAAAATACCTGTGATTCTGGACGGCAGGGTCATGGGGAAACAGCAGAGCAGGGACGCGCCCAGCGCGCACCCATGGTAATAATAAAAAGGAAAATAGAAAATGGCACGTATAGCAGGTGTTAACATTCCGACAGAAAAGCGTATTGAAATTGCGCTGCGCTATATTCACGGTATCGGGCCGGCAAAATCTGCACAGATTTGCAAGGCACTGAATCTGAAAGATGGTTTGCGCGCAAAGGACTTGACTGACGAGGATGTTGTTAAAATTTCAAGTTACATTGAACAGAACTTCAGGTCGAAGGTGATGTCCGCCGCGAAGTTGCAATGAACATCAAACGTTTGCAGGACTTAAAGACATACCGTGGCATCCGTCACCGTAATCGTCTGCCGGTTCGTGGTCAGCGCACCCAGACAAACGCTCGTACCCGCAAGGGCAAACGCGTGGTTGTTGCAGGTTCCGCAACCAAGGGTAAATAAAATTTAATCTAATGCATCGCCTGCTTGATGTTGGCGCACTCGTGTAACGCTTGTACACTTCGCTTGCCAACACCGGCGCATTCAACGCATTATCTTAAATTTTCAATAAGGTAGAGAATAACACGATAGTTATTTGAAGACATCTAACAAAGGTTAAAAATAAAATGGCAGTAACAAAAGCTAAAAAGAAAGTTGTAAAGAAAGTATCGCACGGCATTGCACACGTCGTTGCGACAAATAATAACACACGTATCACCATCACAGACCAGTCCGGTGCTGTGCTGACATGGGCGACCGCCGGTGCGAATAATTTCAAGGGCGCAAGAAAGTCCACACCGTATGCAGCGACCGTCGTCGCAGACGCAGTTGGCAAGAAAGTTGCCGAAATGGGTATGAAGACAGTTGATGTTCTGATGCGTGGCATTGGTCAGGGTCGTGAATCTGCTGTTCGTGGTCTGGCCAACGCTGGCTTGATTGTTCAGTCCATCACAGACACAACGCGCATTCCACATAATGGTTGCCGTCCAAAGAAAGTGCGTCGCGTCTAAATTAAATATAACGACATATCTGTTCACAGTGTGGCTCGTTTATGTAGCATTTGTACACTGCACTCGCCACACTGCGTACATCTATGCCGTTCTCTTTAATTTTCAAAAACCGTCCCATTGGGACGGTTTTTTTAGAGCATAGAGAATAGATAAAGAGAGCATCCGTCTCCGCTACGCTCCGCCGCGATAAAAAGAGCAGAGTGCAGAGAGCAATGTATGTGCTCGCATTCGCTCGCGACATTTATATTACCTAGATTCCGTGGTCAAGCCACGGAATGAATCCAAGCGAAGCGCAGGATACGGCAAGGACGCTGTCCGCAGGCGACCCAAATAAATTACACGACATAAAATTGAACTATGTTCATAATAAAAATACTTAAAAACTTGTCATTCCGTGGCTTGACCACGGAATCTAGGTTATGATGTTGCGCAGCACATATTTGTTACCCAGAAATGCGTGGATTCTTTCCCTTGTGTTTTTTTGAAAAGTATTGTAAAATTATTGCGCAATGACGGGTTGTCGTTGTTGGGGTTCATAGCCCAGAATAGAGCGTCCGAGATGACGATACAATCTCCAACCAAAATGGTTGGAGGGTTGTGAATATATTGAATAAGCAACACTATACTCTATTATAGCTATGAAACTCCAACCACCTGAATTTTCCGGTGGTTTATTTTTATGGGGGACACATGGCAAATATTGCAAAAACCTTGGACGAACATGCGTTTAATTTGCGCTTTGGTGAATTTATGCGACGCGGGCGTGAAATGATGGGCGTCAGCCAGAAAGAACTGGGGCGGCGCACGGGTATCACATTTCAACAGATTCAAAAATATGAATCCGGCAAGAGTGCCGTGTCCGTATTTCGCATGTACCAAATTTCGCGCGCATTGGAATTATCGTTGTTGGCATTCTTTGAAAATGATTTCCCCGTTGCCCCATGTCAGGTTTTGGACAGTGCGCGTGTGCGCAATTTGCTGAACGAAATGTCGGGCACTGTGCACGCATTGCGCCAAGAATTATTTTAATTTTCCGATTTTATTTGACTTGGGTTTATCAATCTGGTTATTATTTGCGTGTAATATATTCACGGAATCTAGATACTGTTTATAAGGTAGGGAAAGGGAGAGTAGTTTGCCGGCCCCAGTGTTGCATATTGGCGACACGGTCATTCAGACCAGTGTCGAACAAAAAACGTTTCCATCATTGCACGTTATGGACGACAATGGTGATGTTTACCATATCGCAATCAAGGCCCAAAATGCCGAAATGGCGTTTGGTACAGAATCCCTGATTTACGAAGAACAAACAATCAATACGTGCCAGACGTTGACGCTGGATGCGGGAATTTACCGTGTGGAATTGCGTGGCGGGGCCGGTGGCGTGTCGTCGCGGTGTTCGTTGCCGGATTCTAATGTTTCACAACAGAGTAATATAAACACCAGTGTATTCAAACTGGACGAAGAGACCGAAGTGTATGTCTTGCGCGGGGGCGATGGTAATAATTCGGGTGCGTGCGATAATCACCAATTTGTTGGCGGTGGGGCGTCTGGTGTGGACAGTATTTTGGTATTGCCAACGCGTACAATTCGTTCCACAGGTGGCGTGGGACAATCGTGTGGGTATTTGATTTTGAACCCTATGGCCGGCGGTGGC
>JAUNMD010000127.1 GCA_030531915.1 Pseudomonadota bacterium | reverse complement strand
CATAACTTTCTCCTTGTTATTCACCGAATATATAATACAATGCCCCCGTAATTTCAAGGGATTTAAGATGGCAATAACAGTCAACCCGATTTCACCAGTTGCGTTTTCTGTCTTGGGCGTGGACATTCGTTGGTACGCGTTGGCGTATATTGCAGGATTCATCGCGGGGTATTATTTGTTCCGCCACCTGATGCGGCGCAGTGACAGCCAGATTAAATTAAACAAGACCCAAATGGACGACCTGTTGACCGCCGTGATTTTGGGCGTGATTCTTGGGGGACGTTTGGGATACGTGTTGTTCTATAACCTGCCCTATTTTCTGGCGCACCCGTTACAGATATTTATGGTGTGGAACGGCGGTATGAGTTTTCATGGCGGGCTGATTGGCGTGATTGTCGCAACATTTTTATACGCCCGCAAATTGCACCACACGGCACACAGTGGCATCACGGGTGGCACAGTAAATATCGCGCTGCGCATACTGGACTTGCTGGCCGTGGTGACACCGATTGGATTCTTTTTTGGGCGCATTGCGAACTTTATAAATATGGAGGTTATGGGTCGTCCAACCGACATGCCATGGGGCGTTGTGTTTAACGGCTACACCCAAATTCCATTGCACCCCAGCCCATTGTACGAGGCCACCGCCGAAGGCATCGTCTTGTTCATATTTATGTATTGCATGTACCGTTTCACGGGACTGCGCCGGCACGCGGGCGCGATTGGCGGGGTGCTGGGTATGGCATACGCCACCGTGCGTATATTCTGTGAACAGTTCCGTATGCCGGACGCACAAATCGGATTTTTAACAAATTGGGGGCTGACCATGGGCCAGTTGCTGTCGGCGATAATGTTTGCCGCCGGCGCGACGCTGTTTGCCTGTGCAATGCGGGAGGACAAAACCAAAGGACAAATCAAATGATTCTGGATTATAAATTGCCTGATGTCTTGGTTGCGAACCTGACCGACGACAGCGCGTGTGATAAATGTTGCTTTAACGGATTCTTTCCGGCATGTTTCAAATTACAATGCGAAGCACCCAATGGTAAAGTTGTGCACTGGACACTGGCGCACGGCATAAATGCGTTTTATATACCCGAACTGTGGCGCGAGTACGCACGCACGACCCCAAATTATGCAAAACTGTGCACGGCCAAAATCGCACAGGCGCAAAAAACAAAATAAGATTCAGATTTTACGGTTGCAAAGTATAAAAAAAATATATACAATGCGACCGCACTGAACGAAAGTGCCGACACGCAACCGGCGTGCACGGAAACAGTTTCGGATGGGTGGCAGAGCGGTCGAATGCGACGGTCTTGAAAACCGCTGAAGGGGCAACTCTTCCGGGGGTTCGAATCCCTCCCCATCCGCCAGGAATCTGATATGTTTTTGTAATACAAACATATCGTCCGCAAGGCCCCGATAAATCGGGGCTTTTTTGATACAACGCACCCACAGTATAGTGATATTTTTCAAAATTTGCCATGTGAACATATGTATAAATAAATATATGTTTACTGTTATTCTTCTATATGATCTTACTACACAAAATATCAAAAGAGTAAAAATGTCTAAAGTCCCATTAATAACAATCGTCGAAAATGTGAAGAATATTTTAAACAATCCACCAAGTTTTATCAAATCTGCTCAGGAATCGGTTGATATTTCTTGTACTCCTCTTTTGCAAAATTTTAGATTGCAAGTTTTTGATATTGGCAACCCACGCTTGGCTACATTATATACATTCGCAATAAGACAGTATAGCTTTATTGAAAGTATAATAGATATTTTAGAAAAACGTTTGGTTGATGGACAATATAAAGTTATATCTTTTATATGGGGAATAGGGTTGATGACATCCGCAATGTTTGAGGATTTGATTCAATTTGCCTTTATTTACGATTCTTTTAAAGAGCGCTCCATTGTATTCTATAG
>JAUNMD010000126.1:856-1941 GCA_030531915.1 Pseudomonadota bacterium | reverse complement strand
TACACCTATTCGGTCAACTATCTCAGCTACATTCTCCGCGACGCCTATCTGCGTAGCCATTACGATCTATGGATGGAGTTTGAAATATTTGGCGTTCCCTATGCTGCCAATGAGGAAATTGAAGGTTGTGCCGGACGCAGCGATGTCTTTCAAGGCACCCTTGCCCTTGAAACCAACACCCCCGCACTTTCCGAAACTGATGCCGACGTGCTTGTTCCCATTGTGATGAAAAAGCCGGAATACATTGCCGGCAACCTCAACAACTATTCTGCAGCCGGAACCGACACTATCGGCAAGTGTACTAAGACCTATACGTTCACCGTTCCAAAGAACGTGGCAGACGCCCAACTCGTGGTGGTAACCTCTAATCATGGTTCCAACCAATACGGAGAAGAATACAACCGGCGTTGGCATTACATCTATGTTGACGATTCGTTGATGCTGACTTATAAGCCCGGACGAACCAGCTGTGAGCCATTCCGCAAGTACAACACCTGTCCCAATGGCATCTATGGCAAAAAGAAGCATGGCGACACTTTCTGGCAGTCGTTCAGCAACTGGTGCCCTGGCGACGTTATCGATAATCGCATCATAGCCCTTGGCCCTGTAACGGCAGGTCAGCACAAGGTTCGCATCTCTGTTCCTGAGGCAAAATTCGCGGGCGGTCAGGGCGATATTCCTGTCTCCATCTTCTTTCAGGGGCTTACCCAAGGCGACTTGATGGCTATCGATGAAGCTCCAGAAATAAAGCCAGAAGTGAATATGCAGCTTCAGCAAGGCCATTTGTCGTTTGGCAACAAGGAGGCAATTGCCAATGTTGAGGTGTACGACCTTCAGGGCAAATGCCTTTATCGTAGCACCAACGCCAACGACATCGACATGAGTGTTTATCCTAAGGGGATATTGCTAGTGAACGTGGAAATGGCAGACGGCATCATCGAAACTCACAAAATATTCAACAAGAAGTAAAAAAACAAATTCCAACAGATGAAAAACGCCTTTCCCGAAATGCCGCCAGCCGATCGCCACGACACCGTTTTGCCGTTGCCTTCTGCCGTTCGTGCCAATGCCTGGGCGGTAGATGC
>JAUNMD010000126.1:0-846 GCA_030531915.1 Pseudomonadota bacterium | reverse complement strand
GGACCAATGGAATATCGTTGCATCGATCTTGCCACAGGGGCACAAGTGTTCCATTACGGACCGACACATGGCACCAACAACATAGGCGAGTTTCTTGCCATTGTCCATGCGTTGGCTTTGCTCGAACAACAACACATCACGGGAAAGACCATCTATTCGGATAGCCATAACGCCATACTGTGGGTGCAGAAGAAACACTGTAAGACCACGCTTGAGCGCAACGGTAAGACAGAAGAGCTTTATCGTGTGATAGAACGTGCCGAGAAGTGGCTAAAGACCCACAATGTAACCACTCCTGTCATCAAGTGGAAAACCCGCTTGTGGGGAGAGATTCCTGCCGACTTCGGGCGGAAATAGCGTTTTGACTTAAAGTTTTTTATACATCAGGCGGCTTGCAACCCTTGTGCAAGCCGCCTGACGTATAGACATAATGTGTTCTTTCTGAACGCCTTTTTTTAGTTAATATTCTTCCAAATAGCCTTTTGTAAAGAGGTCGTAAGCAACCGCTTCAAGTTCTTTTATGCTCATTTTCTCTACCGAATGCTCAATTTTCTGAATGAGCAGGGCACGTTTATAGTCGTCGTTGTCTGTAATCCGGTCAGTCATTATGTTTTTTCTTATAGGTGGTAATAATGTTATGGTCATAGATTTCTTGTGAAACAAGGTCTATGTTTCCGGGCAGGTGTGGTGCCCGTGTCCCGTCTGCGAAAACCAGAGGGGCCGTTTCCACTCGCAGCTCATCCCATAGTCCCCGTTCCAGGAAGCTTTGGTGGGTCTTGGCTCCTCCTTCAACGATGAGTGACAGACAGTGGGCTTCGTACAGCTTTGAAAGTATTTCGTCGATAG
>JAUNMD010000125.1 GCA_030531915.1 Pseudomonadota bacterium | reverse complement strand
CCGCGATTTGCTGTGTGTGTCAATTCGGCAATTTTATCACGCGTCGCGGCGGCGGATTCAAAGTCCATTTCGGCGGCAAATTTTTGCATCTGTTTTGTTAAATCCGCAATGATTGGTTCGCTGTCGCCGGTCAGGATTTTGCGTGCCAGCGATACGCGTGCGGCGTAATCTGTTTGTGGCAATATGCAGCATGGTGCACTGCATCGGCCAATTTGGTGTAACAGGCACGGGCGTGTGCGATTGCGCATAAACGTATCGGTGCATGTGCGAATCTGGCACACCTTTTGAATCGTCTTGATTGTTTCGTTCAATGCGCCAACCGATGGATATGGGCCGTATACGTCGCGTCGCTGGGAAATCTTGCCACGGAATTTTAACAGGCGTGGAAAATCAGAATTGGTCAATGCCAACATCGGGTACATTTTCCCATCAGTCAGCATGATATTATATTTCGGGCGCAGGGTTTTAATCAATTCTTGTTCGCGTATCAGTGCGTCCGATTCGGTCGGAACAATTTCCCAATCCACGCGGGTGACCAAACTGCGCATGACCTGCTTATGTAATTCCAACTTTGATACGTCCACGTACTGGCGCAGGCGATTGGCCAAATTCTTGGCCTTGCCCACATACAACAGTGTGCCATCGGCGTCGTACATTTTATAGACACCGGGGGCGTTTGGACTGCTGGCGATTAAATCTGAAAATTGAATATTCATGCTAAATATGATAGAATAAAAAAAACAAATAGCAAATGGGGGATATAAATATGAGACAAGAATCCGGACGTTCCATGATTGAAATGCTGGGCGTGTTGACCATTATGGGTGTTTTGACCGTTGGCGCGGTTGGTATGATTTCAACCGCAATGCGTACGCAAAAGCGTAATGCCGTCAACGACGAGGTTATTCAGATGACGACACAGGTTCGAACGTTGCTGGGCGAATACGACGATTTTTCCCATATCAATAACGCCACGATTTTTGGTGCAATCGGTATGACAAACAAGAATCCATATGGCGGTACATATGAACTGTCGGTTGATCCATCAAATTCGCGCCAGTTTATCGTGTCTATTACAGGACTGAGCCAATCTGATTGTGAATACTTTGTGGCCAAGGCATGGTCTGATTCGGTTGGCCGTATCAATTCCAATAACAAGGAAGGTGGCGCGACCGGTGATTGCCGCAATGCGACAAATAACACAGTTCAAATCACATACGGCGAATAATTAAAATGGCGGCAGAGATAATTACAATTCCAGAAACCGAAGATGGCGTACGTTTGTTGCGCTGGTTTTTGCGTAATTTCCCGTCCATGCCCCAGCGCGAATTTTACAAGTTATGTCGCGGTGGACAAATACGTGTAAATTCGCGTCGTGTGCACGGTCAGGAAATGTTGCGTGCGGGCGACGCCGTGCGTGTGCCACCAACATTGTCTGGGTATTCGGTGCGACCAAAGAAAACCGAAAGTGGCGAAAATTTTTCACTGGCCGATTTAGAGGAATTGCGAAAATGCATCATTCACAACGATGATGATATCGTTGTGTTTAACAAGCCGGCTGGTCTGGCGGTGCAGGGGGGTACGGGTATTCGCAAATCTGTTGATAAAATGGCTGCGGCGTTATTCCCATATGACAAGATTTCGTTGGTGCATCGTTTGGACAAGGAAACGTCTGGTTTGCTGGTGGTGGCAAAAAATCTGCGCGCGGCGCAAAATCTGGCCACTGCATTTCAGGCAAAAACCGCATACAAAGAATACTTGGCGTTATTGAATGGTAATGTTGTGCCGGATCATGGATTGATTGATGATTATATGATCAAGGGTCAGGTTTTTGATACGCCCGCCCGTACGAATGATGGCACGGGACAACGTCCGCAACGTGCAATTACCGAATACAAGGTTTTGGCGCACGCCGGTGAACATTTATCATGGGTTGCGTTTTCACCAAAAACAGGCCGTACGCACCAGTTACGTGTACATAGCGCGTTTGTACTG
>JAUNMD010000124.1 GCA_030531915.1 Pseudomonadota bacterium | reverse complement strand
GGCATAGCCGCCAGCGTGCGGCCTATGGCAGTTCCGATGTGCGCCCACCAGACCGGGGACGGCTGTCGGCAAAATATCCGCACAAGGTCGATATAATCACGCTGTTGCAGCTTCACGCGCTTCACCTTCTAACCGCGCCCGCGCTTTTGCGCGGGATAGATAGTCA
The DNA here is from genome assembly GCA_030531915.1 of Pseudomonadota bacterium. GTDB lineage: Bacteria > Pseudomonadota > Alphaproteobacteria > Rs-D84 > Rs-D84 > Enterousia. Next base: position 1,856 of record JAUNMD010000124.1, on the reverse strand, counting down.
AGACTGTGTTCGGCTGTGGCATCAATTAGCGCGTCATATAGCGCACGATATACTGATGCATCACCGCCAGGCTTATCTGTGTACCATGCCACACACACGCTGCATATATCCTTGACATGGCTCGGCGTGGGACAGGCCCGCGCCGTTTCCCATTTGCTTATAGCCCCCTGAGACAGTCCCAAGAGGGAAGCAAAATCACGCTGCGAAAGCCCCGTGCGCAAGCGATAGGCCCGGCACAAGCGCGTATAGGTGGGCCAAATTACCATATACATATCCTCCAATACAAAAATCCTACAACAAATCACGCACTAACTATTGAAAAAAAAGTCCCGCCATGATACAGTAAAGCTACCACACAATACCAACTATGGGAGGGACTACGACTATATGAGTATAGTACCATACGACAAGCCAATAAGCAAGTGGACGCTGCACAAAAATGCAGCAATTACAATGGGCGAGCGGCTTTGTGCCGCCGGAACCGCGGCGCGAAGGATGGATATATGGCTAAGGGGTGATAGCATGAAAGAATGCAGCCAGCGAATAGAATATACCTACTGCCCGGAATGTGGGTCGCTGCATCTGCGCCGGACAAACCTATGCAGGGATAGATTATGTCCGCTGTGCGCTTGGCGGCTATCGCTGCAACGCACAGGCGAAATGATGCAAGTAATAGAATACCTACACCAGAAGCGCGGCAGCTTGTCAGCGGCTATGTTGACGCTGACAATAAAAAACTGTCCGGCGAAAAAGCTAAATGACACATTAACACAGATGCTACGCGGGTGGGATAGACTTATGAAGCGTCGGGCCATACAGAAATGGGTAGCCGGATATGCACGGTCAATAGAGATGACGCGCGCGTCAAATGGCGAGTATCATCCGCATATACACGTATTTTTGCTGTGGGAAGCTGGGTATAACAAAGACATAAGCCAGCGCGAATGGGCCGAAATGTGGCGGCAGTCAATGCAGCTTGACTATACCCCTATTGTGGACATCAGAAGCGCATACGGAAAAACGTCGGACGCATCAGAGTGGGATAAGCTGGTGGCGGCATCGGTTGAAGCGACCAAGTACGCAATAAAAGGCGTGTCGCTGCAAGCAATACCAGATAGCGACCTTATAAACGTTGCCGACGCGCTGAAAGGCCGTAGGCTGCTATCATATGGCGGCTGCATCAGGGCAGCGCGCCAAGCCCTAAAGATAGCCGCGGACAGCGCCGAAGCACCAGCGGATGTGTCAGATATGTCTATTGAATGTCCTAAGTGTGGGTGTACGGATACGGTGGCACTGGCCTATAATTGGGCGCAGAACACGGACGGGACAACGGGCGCATACCTGCTTGCGCCGTGGCCGTACATCGTATAGGCCGCGCGCTTGTCAAGGCCGCGGCGGAGCCGCGCAATGTTTAGCCTTGACAGGGCAGCGCGACAAGGATACTTTTTTACAACCCCCCGCATGCGCGGGGGGCTTGTTCTGTAAAAAAAGAAAGGGCAAGTAGGAGCCTATCTATATTAAATTTATACTATAGAAACATCTCACGCACCCCAGCCCAAGAAAAGCCCCAAATTAGGCAAAAGCTGGGGGTGTCCTTCGGAAGCCGCGCGCCCGGCTGAGCGGTGCTGGTGGTCGCTCTCTCGCCGTTCGCGGCCCGCGCGCCTAATCCCGCTTGGCGCGCTCCTTGGCGGCTCGCGGGTGGGGCTGAATCGGGCGCGCTCTCCGTGATGATTAACGCAGCTTTTGCGCTCCCCTGCCGCTCCGCTTTACGGCCCTTCCGCTCTCTCCGTTCGCGCGCGGGCTGCGGGTCGCGCGTAATGATACGCCCCCGGCGGCCCCTCCCCCCGCGGCCCCCC
>JAUNMD010000019.1 GCA_030531915.1 Pseudomonadota bacterium | reverse complement strand
TTATCCATCTGGCTGACATCCTCAGCCTGAACATTGTCCACAGGGTAGATTTCGTACTTGGTGGACTGGTCACCCGCTCGACCGTGCCGCTCAATCTCAAAGACGTGCTCACTCAGCGGGCTGTAACGATTGATGAGCCCCTGGAGCTTGGAGATGAACTGACGGCCGCGCTCCCAAATCTTGACCTTCTGGTCATCCAGCTGATACATGATAACGAAACGAGCGGCACGAGCGGGAATGCCGGCCTCGCACAGCGGGCACTTCTCGATAGGGTCACCCGGCATACGAAGGCAGTCCACCTGACGCTCCTTGTCACCCAGCTTGATACGATGAGTGGAAAAAGTGGGAATATCTTCGATGCTGTCGAACATGAACTGAACACGAGCAACATCGCCGTCGTTCTTCAACTGGAACCACTCACTGGAACCACCGCTGTAATACTTATCTGCCTGTTCGTTGGTAATACGAGCCATTTTTAATACCTCCTGAATGTTTTATAGTTTTTGAAGTTAAAAAGGGAGAGGGTTGAAACCCTCGACGTGAGCGTACTCAAACTCACCGACTGCACAACGGCGGTCACGGTTGACCCACTTGGGGACATATACATCGTATCCGCCGCCCTGCTTATACAGAATCTGCACCATGGACTTCGGATAGAAAGTTGTGATGGGGTTCGCCATACAGCGTCTGCCCGATACGAACCTTGATGGCCTTATCGGTCTCACCCAGAATGTGCCGGTTATCGCAGACGCGAACAAGGTCGTTGCGACCCGCATTCTGCGGAATGTTTCTCAAACCACTCATATTGTCCTCCTCATATGTCTTTTGGTTTACAGTAGAAACGGTGGGTAATACACCCAACCTGCGCCAAAGCGCATCAGATGCCCAGCCCATCAGTCTTCTGCCTTCTCCACAATCTGCCGATAGTACAGACCATCGGTGATGATACAGCGAATAAGCGCCTTGGTCGTGTCGGTGAGCTCCGTGAACGTGTACTGAACAGACAGAGGCCACCCAAACTTATCCGGATAGACCTTCGTTGCTCGAGAGAGGTTATCCGCAGTCAGCGACTTCTTATGGCACAGCACATTGATTCGACGCTTGCACACCGTAATCTCGAACACGTTACGGCCGTTGTACTTCACGATTACGATACGGCCATCCTTGCTGACCTTATACTCCAGGTCCTGATTGGCATACTCACCAACCTCGAATCTGAAGTATTCGACAAGCTGGGTGCCGACGCCGGGGGCACCCGCGGGAAACTTCATGCTCGTGTTGGCCTTCTTCTTAGGCGCAGGCTTATCCTCATCTTCAGACGGAGTGTTCTCACACTCAGAAGTTTCGGGCTCAGGTACGTCTTCTGCGGCGGGCGCTTCTTGAGGTTCCTCGTCTAAAAGACGATACCAACGCTTGAAAGTTGCGGGCGTCACGACCTTAACGGTCTTCTCATCGCCGTCATCAAACTCCAGCGTGATTTGCAGACCGTCCTCCTTGACGACACGGCCCATAAGGCCTCTCTTCTTGTCGTACACTTCTCGGCCCGCAATTCCATTTTTTGTGGCCATAATTGTTATCCTCCTTAAAAGTGTTTATGTCGAAGTGTGCCAGGCACCTTCAAAAGTATTGTACTACACGTGGCTCAATTTGTAAACAGTTATTTTAAGAAATTTTCAAAATACTTCTTGCAAATCAAGCACACCTGAGTCAAGGTCGTTTATGTCCTTTCCCTCAGGTATAATATACTGCGTTATTAGCTTAGAAGTACCTACATTCTTACGAATCCGCTCTGCTCCCTTGTGCCCAGCTTCATCAGGGTCGAGGCCCAATATCAACTTACGAACGGGTAATTTGCGAAGTATCTCATATTGTTCATGAGCACCGGTGCCCAAAAGAGCCACAGCAGGTATATCAAACTTCCAGCAAGTAAGGCAATTAAACACACTCTCACAAACAACTGCCCGTTCATATTTTTCAGGTTCTCTAAAAAATCGTTCTGCGGCGTAGACAGGTTTTTCAACGTCTCTTGGATAATTGAAGAACTTCGTCTTAACGGAGCGGCGAGCAATGAAAGCAGGAGAACCATCAGCCCTAAAACAAGGGAAAGTAATTGAATCGGTATCAGCATCAAAACCAATATCAAACGCTTCAATGAGTTCATCTGTCAACCCTCTTTCGTACATATACGGGTGAATATACCTGTATTTTGCAAGTTCTGCCTCCGTAAACGCTGGAATAACTATGCGTCGCCGCGAGACCTTGCGAGACAGCGGCAAGTCAATGGGCTTCCGGGTTTCTACACTTAAAGAAACAAAGTTGCGAGATAGCCACTTCTCGCCGTATGCGCCGTCGTCGTCATAACCAAACACCTGAGATATCATCTGAGTCAAACTGCCCGCCCACCCGCAAGCAAAACAGTGACATGACCCATCTATCTTAGATATACCAAATGACGGTTTACGTTCTTGACCACCTTTGTGAAAAGGACAGGTCGTCATTATGTCGTCATTTCCTGACAATCGAAACTTATGAAAGACATTTATACCTGAAAGTACGCAGTCATCTCTGAGCTTGTACAGCACCTGCAACTCGTCTTCCAATATAGGATTTCCTCTAACTCTAAACATCAGAAGACCTCCGTCGCATCTTTATAATCGGTGCCTGCATTCTTTTTGGCGGGCTTCTTATCTTCCCAAGGGGGTGTATCTTCAGATTTCACACTCTCTGTATCGTCAACTTCATCGTTTTCGACGTAGTTAAACACGCCCTTGTCGATGTCCCAAAGATAGTTCAGCTTGGTTCCGGTTATACCATTTCTGTTCTTCTGAACACACAGTTCCGCTCGTGCATCTTTCTGCCGCATACTGACGACCACAGACGCATTATAGGCGATACCGTCCGAATCTCTGATACTCTCCAGGCCGGGGGCCTTATCTTCCTTAGCGCCCTCACGATTGGACTGTACGACTACGAGAATAGGTATCCCAAGCTCAATGCTCATGTCCATCAGGTCTTCTGAAATATTTGTAAGCTGTGCGGTTACGCTATCACCCCTTCTTGCTCTTTCGTCTGTGAGATAGCTTATACCGTCGACACCCAAGATGTCCAGATTATTGGTCTTGACAAACGACTTCAACTTCTGAACAGTGACTTTCCTTGCGAACTCTTTCGGGTGGGCTACGAAGAAAGGAGTTTTGTTTTTCTCAAGGTCCGAAATGTACTGCTCATATTCAGGCATTTCTTCGCCTCTCACCATTGACCTGTTAGACATATGGCCATACAGCGTATCAAAACGGTAACCCGTCTTACTGCCCGACATTTCCGGCTCAATCAAGCCCACTCTGTAACCCTGGCGCCATGCGTGTTCAAGTGTCTTTATGAGAACCCACGATTTACCTTGACCAGTTCTGGCGAAAATAACAACAAGCTCTTCGCCCCTGTGCCAACCACCTGTGATGTCGTCCAACTGGTCAAACCCAGTAGAAATGGAGTAAATCTCTGGGTGCTCTTTCATCTCCTGCCACTCATCGTATCTTTTACGAGCAGAAGAAATGATATCAACGCCCTTGACAGCGGACTTGACTTGCAGGTTATCAAGTTGACTATTCAAATATTCAACGGCAGCGGTGGCATCTGTCTGCATGAGCTCCGCTATTTTCTGAACAACGGGAACAGCCTTAGAGTAGAGATACTCTTCATTGAAGGTGTTTATAAGATACTCGTCCGTCTCCGACACAGACACGATAGAAAAATCAGGAAACTTATGAATAAATGTCTCCTTGTCAGGCACATTACCGTATTGACGATAATGCTCCATGATAAATTCATACTCGTCTGGGTACGTTATGAAATAATCCGGTGTTATGTTGTTCAGCTCAAGTATAGACACACTCTTGTCATTCAAAACTTTTGAAAGAACCTGTAACTCTACCACTGTTACACCCCTCTTCTATCTTCGCCCACGAATTCAATTATATCACTCGTGTTCCAAATTCTACTTGCGAGCCGTCCGCCCACAAAGTCCTTAAGACGCTCTTCACCTAAATTGCCTGTGAAGATGTTTGCTCGATTTGCGATTACGCGAGCATCTACGAAGTTGAAGAAAGTTGCACTGGAGTAATCAGACATCTTAACGGACGACACATCGTCCCATATGACGAGGTCACAGTCTAAAAGACTTTGCCTGATTCGCTTGAAATCCTCATCTTCGTTGTTCATTCTCAGCCTTTCCCGGTCAAAGAATTCAGGAACAGAAATGAATATACCCCTTGTTCTAAAGCAGTTACCTCTCCAAACCTGATTGAAATATGCGGACATGAGTTTCACAGCCCAGCTCGTCTTGCCATTACCAAAGGTTTCTGAAAACAGGTACAGGTTGTTTCCTTCGTTGACCCAGTTTCTTATGTCGTCCTTGATGTCACGAAGGTACACAAACGAATCTCGGTCACCCCTACCTGGAACGAGCTTCTCCGGGTACCATCTATACCGGGGTATGTTAGACAGCTGAAATAAGTTTAGCATTTCAGCGTATCGTACGCAAGTAGGTCCGCAGGTATCGCCTTTTACACCGCAGACATCTTCGTACCAACATTTATCTACCATGGTTACCTCCTTAGAAAATATCCTCTTCAGGTACTCCCTCTAAAGGATTTTTGCGCTTTTCTTCCATAGTCTTTGCCCTAAAGGCATCAGGTCTTGCCGTATCCCAAGACGGTGTAGAACCCTCCTTGCATTCTTTCGCTGAATACTGCAAGCTCTTCCATCCGTGACCCACGGTATCTTTGACGACGCCAACTCTATCACGCTCTCGCACAGACGCGAGAATCTTCATTTGCTCCTCTATGGACTGCTCGGGCAGTAGGGAGCCGGAAGCTCCGAGCATTCTGAAGTAGTTTCCGAGCTCTTTCAAAAGTTCTTGACTGAAATTGAACTTCGCTGAAACTCTCTCACACATCGTGATGAACGAGTTCGTTTTTTGAATAGAACTCTTCTTTGGAGTTTTCTTAGTATCGAAGAGTTTCCCTGAATGAGACGATGATTTTGTAGGGGTCGCGGGTGAAACCCTATCTTGTTTACGTTCTTTATCTTTATTTACTTTATTTAGGGGGTGGTTTTCTAGGGGTAGGTTTCCACCGCCTTGAAACCGGGTGCTTGAATCGAGGTCTTCTTGCACCTCATCTTCAGAACATTCATTGTCGTCTTCTGCGTACTGCGGTTCTTCGTACACGCAGTATTCATATACGAAAATACCCTTTCCAGACTCACGAGGGTTCAACTTGCGAACGACAAGATATCTGTTGTCTTTCAGTTCTTTCAGAGCCGCGTTGATAGCAGTTTGACCTTCTTTGCAGATTCTGCACAGTCCTTCCACGGAGTAGTCCCAATCCTCAGGAAGAGAAAGCATTTTGCAAAGAAGGCCAATAGCTTTCAAAGACATATCTTTGTTCTTCAGAATATTGTTTGGTAAAATTGTGAAGTTATCGCTTTTCTTGACTGTGAATTTAGACATAGCCGTTTCTCCTTTTCTATTGAAGCATCAAAAAAGCTCTTGTGTTGTCGCACCCGAATTATCAAAGGGTAGTTGAATGATGCCACTCAGTCAACACTAAAACCAGTTCGATAAATGGGAAGTCGCGGATGCGACAACACAAGAGCTTTTATTTCATTGTGTAAACTGGTTGATGTCGGCGTTGGTTGAGTGGCAAGTTTAAGTATAACACCCTCACGCACATAGCGCAAGGGTGTTATGGTGGTTTCTTGAATTTGTACTGTATCAGCTGTGAAGAACGCTTTCCAGCTGGTTGTCAACTTCAGCGTTCACGGCGTCCCACAGGGCAGCCTTTTCTGCCTCAAGGTCTGCACCTTCCGGAATGACTCGCTCTTCACTGAAAGTGAACTTGTAGTACGTTCCGTTGATTTCGCGAGTCAGGCCGCTATCAGCACGAATGACAGTTGTTACACCCTGCACCGGTACAGCGCCAGGGTCGGGCGTTGCTTGCGAGAGAGCGCCGTTCTCGTTGGTCTCTGCGGCTTCTTCAGCGGGTTCCGGCGGGCACGGTTCGTATGCTTCGCACACATCGGGCGCGAGATACGTTTCCCCCTTCTCTTTCACGTGAAGACCGTCGCACTCTTTGCAATATTCATCGTTAGGGTCTCCTGCAAATCTGCACTTGATGAGGGTAGGTTCGTTACTCATTTTTAATTCTCCTTTTTGAAATCAAGTTCTCTGTTCCATTGAGCTATATCTATTCCGCGACGCTTTAGCATCTCGGTACAGAGCCACACATCATCGTCACTGTCCATCTGATATCGATTTATCAGTGCGGTGATTTGTTGGCTAAAGGTATCATGAAATCTACGAAGTCTCTTCTTGCCGAATCCAAATTCAGTCATCAGAACATATAGGACAACCGCATCTACTTCCTCCATATTTTTTTTGTCCATTTCAGCGAGCTGTCTTTTTATTTCCATACCCATGGCTTTTTTCTCAGCATTTGTGAGAACGGCCCCGTAAATTCTACCTCCAGCTTTCTTAATCTGCATTGTGTTCTCGCTTTCTCCTCTCAAGCTCGATAAGCGTCATGATGGAGTAATTTGCCATGTCGCGAAGCGTGTCTTCCATGCTCTCGTCCTGAACACGCTGTTCTTGGCTCTTTGTCAGAGCACACAGACGATTGAGCTTATCAGTCAGCCTAATACAGGCCATTGGCATTCCCCACTCCTGAAAACTCTTGCCGAAACTGTCACCGTAGTCCAAGTTCTTGTTGGAATACAGAGCCGTGAGGTCTTCACATATGAGTGTGAACTCAGACACTTTCTTTTCATGTTCCGCTCGAGTGTAAGACATATCACATCTTCCTTTCTGTGTGAACATCCAGAAGGTTATCAAAAAATGCGGGGTATTTTTCCTCAAATTTGTCGAGTAACATGAGTGCCACTTTCCGCATATCTGGATGGGCACCCTTCGTGGTACGCAGTTTGAAGAAATGACGCCATTCCCGCATATTTGCAGTCATGACAACTTCTGTCTTCAAGCTGTTGGGAAGAACAGAACGAGCTTCCTGCGGCGTACACCCGGCATCAAGCATATCAAAGTAGGCAAGTTCAGAGTTTTCACAGCATCTTTTCCAGATTCTATAGGCATCGGTGTCCTCACAGATGGTGCAAGGTCTAATAACCATGATTTCTCGTCCGAACTTATCTTTCGAATAGTTGCAATAACGAGTAGACTCCTGGCTATAAGATGCCAAGCGGTGACGAACAATTTCGTGGCTCACACCTCGGTCACAGATAATGCGAACGGTGACAGAGGCGTGTTCAATGGGAGACTCATGCCCCCAGCTCAGGAACTTTCGCACCATTTCTTCTGCGCTTCCGTCTTTGATGAGGTCCTCAGATTTGTAGCAGGTGCGTCCAGCGGCCTCGATGGTCTTCATCAGGGTCTGGTAGTCTGGAGCGTTGACAAACTCCACAGAGGGTTCAATGATTTTCATTACTTTTTCACCTTTCCTAATCTCAAAGTGACAGTAGGGGCCTTGGGCGTCACAGCAGGAGACAGAATTTCTGCGTCTACCTCGTGAGCGTACACCAGTTTCTCCAGCTCATCGTCATCAATGTACTCACGAGTCTTGACAACCTTTGCAAACTGCTCAGAGGTGAGTTCTTTACGAAGAATTTCGATTGCCTGCAACTCGTTGACATCGGAGTTTTCTGTCACCGTAATGTATGCACGAATATCTCCCGCGATGAACTCGGTCTCGTTACGGTTCTGCAGACCCTCCTTAATCTGCGTGCCGTAATCCGACACGGCCTTCTTGACAGCTTTCTCAGATTCCTTGGCGTCCTTATACGCCAGAACAGCAGATTCCAGTTCTGCGTCCGTCATCTTTCCGATGTCCAGCTTTCTTCTTGTTGCCATTGTGTTGTCCTCCTCAATTAAATTGATGTTTGATGTCGGCCTTTGACAGCCCCTTATTTGTAAGAGCTCTGACTCCACGCTTGCCCCAAAGTCTTGCGGCATTGTATTCAGACATAGCTCCCTTATAAGGCCCTCTGATGTTGTCCCTGAAAGTGACCAGGTAGTGGAGGTCTTCCTCCTTGATATACTTGGTCCTCTTTCTATCCAGATAATACAGGGGCGGTAGATACAGGCCTTCAGGTTTCTTTAGGTCTGAGTTCCACCAGTTGTACCATCTATATAGTGTGTCGGTAGATATGTCGAGATACTGCGCTACCTTATTGGGAGGCCAATATCCCGCATTCAGTGTCTTCATTTATTCACCTCCTTATCCAAAGCAGAAGTACATACCATCTTGTTCTGCGTATATATCACCTTGTACAAATTCTGCTTGAAAAATAACACCCTCTGGGCAGACAGGCTCATCTGATTCTAAGACTTCTTGAGCAATTTTATACGCTCTTTCTACCGCGTGTGCTTCTGCCTGTGAACTTGCTCTATCTGGCCATACAATACCTGTCCAGTATAATCTTCCATACTGTCGCTCCGCTGTCGCGACTTCGTAAAAACTATCTGGAAATCTTGAATCGTTCACACGGTTCAAGAATACCTGCGCTACAAGACGTCTTGTGTCGTCTGAAACTTTGTCCCCACCCGCTTCTTGATAGACAATGAGTGCGAGTATCTCCAGTTCTTCGTCTGTGTAGGTTTTATCAGGTAGTGGGTCGCTGTGTACAAGAGAGTTTTCCACAGTTTCCACAAGGTTTTCCACAGGCTCATGTACAGAATGAGTAGGCTGTACGCATACAGTCGTCTCTTCAGGTGCGCTCTGTTGTTCAGATACCTGGGTACGCAACATGATGATGCCTGACAGAGCAAAAATCAGTGATAATAGGAGCATTCCTGATATAAATTTCTTCATCTCAACCTCCAAAAGTCAATAGATACGAAAGAACATTGTCCACATTCTTCCCGTCTACCTTGCCGTCTACGAGCAAGTCCGCCATTTTTCCCTTCTTCTGAACAAGATTGTAAACGCCCTCGTCTACTGTGTCTCGAGTTAAGATTGTGACTACACGAACGGTACCTCTCGTACCGATTCGGTGTGCTCTGTCCTCTGCCTGGTCTTTGATGCCTCTGTTCCACGGCTCATCTACGAAGATTACAAGCTGTGCGGCGGTAAGTGTGAAACCGGTGCCCAGAGCGCCTATTGTGCCAATCATCACCTTGCAGTTGGGGTCGTTCTGGAATCTATCTTTCTCTTCCATTCTTTGAACAGAGCCCACCTCACCCGTGATATATGCCGGGTTGTACTTCTTGAGTTTGTGCCGAATTACATTCGTTATCTCACTCCAGTTACTGAAGATGATTGCCTTTCCACCTACGGATACTTCATCTTCCACGAGTTCTTCCATACGGTCCATCTTCGCAGATTTTGTGACCGTACTGGACAGAATGCCTGGGTACCCGGTCACCTGACGCAGGCGCAACATTTCAGACAGAGGGTCAGGGTGTACTTTAACCTTGTCGATGTTATCACGAACCTGGTCTCGCACATCTTTATACAGAGATTTCTGTTCAGGATAGGCGTCTACCCACTCAATGGTATGAACCTTAGGCGGCAGGTCAAGAACATCCCCCTTAACTCTTCTAAGCATCACCTTAGACACCATCGAACGAAGCTCGTCTAGATTCTTATATCCGACAATTTCTTTTCCACCGAATCCGCCCATCGTACAATAATGCTGTTTATAGGCGTAGAAACTATGAGTTTCAAATCCAGACCACCTGAGAGGTAGATACAAATCCAGCGGATTGTTTAATACAAAAGTACCGGACATTGGAATCTTAGGACCCTTGCAATCGATAGACAGTAGAGCCTTGCCCTGTTGGCTATCAGGGTTCTTCGCCTTGTGAGCCTCATCAAAAGCAATCATTCCAATGATTCCTTTATCGCACAGTTCTTGAATTTTCTCTGCAATAGGGAATCTCATGACGGTGCGTTTTCCTTGCTTTTCTTTGAAGCTACCGCCCCTCAGCGTCTCGATATTGGTAATCCAAAAGAACTGATGGGGGATATTGTTAAGGTCTTCCATCTTGTCTTTTGTACTACCTTCAATCATCTTAATGGGGGGCCGTTTTGTGAATCGAGTACCTAAAATCCACGAATCTTCTCTACTGTGAATTTTGACCTCATCTGCCCAGTTATACTTGTTACCGTTGATTCCGCAGATGATAAGACAATGTTTTAGACCGTCTGCCTGCTTTCTGCACATGGCGAGGTCGATTATTTCTTTCGTGTTGTGCGTGACAACAAAATGTTCACACACATACAGTTCAGAACTTCCTGTTACGGAAATACACTTGGCGTCTTCTCGTCCAGCTTCTTCAATTTTAACAATGTTCCTATGAGGTTTGAATTTTCTTTTCTTCACCCTATTCAGTTTTCTCGGAAGTCTGAAAAGAATAGTCGGGTCGTCTAATTGTATAGTCAATGTGTATGCACCGTCACACTCACTGACACGAGCCATTCCTCCCAGGCTCTCAACGAGAAACCTAACATCATCTTTCAGTCTTTCAGACACCGTTGTGTACTGAGTTAAATTATCCTCTGCAGCGTACCCGTCCGTATCCATCAGACCTTGAAGAATACTGATTCTATTCTCGACAGAATTAAACTTGAAGATATCTGGGATGAACTTAGAGTGAGAATTCGTGCCCATCAGCCCCATATTCTCAAGAGCTTTTCTTATCTTATTCACTTTACGAGGATTCCCGAAATCCTCGTTCATCTCTGTCTTTATGATGTTGTAATCAATACTCTGCATACTATCAGAAGAGTTAAGAGTATAATCAGGATATAGAATTCTGTTTAACTCCTGAACAATAAAATCATCTGCTGTTGTAAATCCAACCGAATTACTCGTCATGTTACCATCGCCCAAAAGGCACCCCACGAGATAGGGGTCCAGCGGCAGGTCCTGAACTTCGAAGTTTACAGGTTTGCACAGCGGGATATGATAATTCCAGTTTGTCTTGTTTCTAAGAGCGTCCACTCTTCTTAGACCCAGATGATTCTCTTTCAGAAACCAGTTTGTATCGACTACCTTGTATTTGCCCTGGTCAGTTATCCCCCACAGGTGGTCTTTACAGCATCTGATTACAACTCCATCACTGAAGGTAATATCGTACATCTGAACATCGGTGTGGTTATACACATTGGAGACTGTCTGTATATTTCCTTGCTCGTCGAAAACCTTGTCGCCCACTTCAATATCTTTTATTGTCTTAGCCCCTGTGGGTGTATATATCAGTGTGTTCAAAGATAACGCCTTACCTAAGCCTTGGTCATCGCCGAGCAGAAAACTTTCATGCTCGAGACCGTAGATTACGCCCTCCATCTGGTGTTTGTAGGGCTTGGTGGTAAATACGAACCCCGAAGGCAGTTGTGCATGAGACTCGGGCGTCTCGTGGCGCATCTCACCGCGTAACAGCACATCATACTCGCGCAACCTGCTCATGAGCATTGGCACAGCAGATTCTGGTATTTCCCATGTCTTCTTGTCTGGAATGTAGACTCGAGTACCCATACTTTTGATAATAGACACGAGATTAGAGTCGTACTCAAATGATACAAATGCAGAAAGTTTTGAAAGTGATGTAGGTTTCAATCTTTCCGGCTGGGCGATTTCAATATATACCATATCGCTCCTCCTTTCATCATAGTGTATTGTACTACATATTATTCTAAAATGCAAGCATTTCTTAAAAAAAAGTGTGCGGCTCGCTGAAAGAACCGCACACATATTTATATAGGGCTAAATTGCTGGGCTGTCTCTGCTTTCTTCATCTGAACTAACAAAATTATTCGCCTTTGCAGATTCAAAAGTTATGCCGCCTCGTTTGTGGTCGGACTTTGCAAGAGAAAGGTAACCATTTGCTCCTGCGATGATTACTGCTTCTCCTACCCCCGTCGCGGCTGTCAGCCAGGCGGCGGCAGCGGTGTAACCGCTCTTGATGCACATATACATCAAGAACAAACACTCTTGAACGATGATGAACCCAAATACCATTGCAATAAGGCACACCATCTTACTCCATTGAATTTTCCGCTTTTTGCGCTTTGCGGTGGTGCGCCTTCCTCTTGCCATTACTTCAGTCCAAACTTTTCAGCAAATCTGCTGAGAACGGTTGCAAACTGCTCACGAGTCAGGAAGTCCTGCCACATGAAATTGGGCTGACCGTCCGCCAGGGGTGCTCCGCCTACAAGAAGACCGTTGTCCACGACAAACTTTCTCCCGTTCTCGCTGTACTGGCCGCAGTCATTGTCCTGAAGCTCGGCGCGGTAGGCAGCCATAGCCACCTTGAACATTTCGTTGAATTTATCCTGAGTCATTTCTTCTTCAATCTCCTCTCCTGCAAGACTCCAGTCAGGTCTACCATAACCAGCAATCTGGTTATAACTCAGCTTGTAGCTCTTGTTTCGTACGGCTCCACCGTTCGGGACGACACCGGGGGCGCTTGAGGTGTTGCCCTCAATCGTGTAAACTCTGCCACCTTCGACCTTTTCAACAAGGCCTGTATGATAGGAGCTTGCGCCCTTATCATTCGTGAAGAAAATCTGGTCGCCAGGCTGAGGGTCCTTGAAGAAGCGGCCGGCCTTCTTATAGTATCTCATGCTGTAGGTACAACCCGCACCCTCGCCCCTTTTGGGCTGGAAAGTCATGGCCATACCCAGCTCAAGGCCAAAGGTGTAAATGAAGCAGTAGTCTACGAAGCAGTCGCACCATGCGTAGCCGTTCTTCTTGCCGTTATATACGACATTCAGGTCGTCCAGAAAGGCGGCGAACTTATTCCAGTTATTGTAGCCAGCGTTCGCGGTTTTGTCGTTGAGCTGAGAATTAGTAGCTTTTTCAAGGTACCCAATTTCAGCTCTTGCTGTTTCAATTACTCGGGTCTGCGGTGTCATGTTCGTCTTCCTCCTTGATTTTAACACGCTCATCAATATCAGGTGACTCTTCAAGTTCGACGGGCTCGGAGGGTGGATTGGGGTTATTAGAACCGGGAGTTGTGGCTGTAAGCATATCTTTCAGTTTCTTAATAACGTCTACCGCGTAGGCTGTAAACGCGGCGAGCATCACGAGGGACACAGCCGTCATCAAATTGACTGTCTGCCCATCGAT
>JAUNMD010000018.1 GCA_030531915.1 Pseudomonadota bacterium | reverse complement strand
TCTGCCAAAAGGGGGCAAAAATGGCTCGCAAAGAATTTATTCGTTTGATGGAATCTAATGTGTTGGCATTGGACAAATTGGCCGAACGTCTGCGCAAAGAACCGCTGGATTCGGGCATTTATCCAAAGAACCAGATGACTGTTCTGGTACGCCTGCATATGGGCGGTCGTGCGCGGTTAAAGGAAATTGCACGTCGCGAATTGGTTCCGACACCGAATTTGTGTGCGACATTTCGCAAACTGGAACGCGATGGTATGGTTACGCGCACTATTGATGAAAACGATCGTCGTAACACGTGGTATGAATGTACGGCGGCGGGGGCAAAACTGGCGGAAAAGGCATTGGACGGTTTTCGCAATGCATTGACCCGCATGTTTGAAAACATCACCCCTGATGACGAAGCGGCATTGACCAGTGCGTTGAAAACAATGAACAGCATTTTAGTAAAGATGGAGTTAAAAAATGCGTAAAATCGGACGTGCTATGGCGATTTTCTGTGGCACGGTTGCGGCCATGACGGCAAATGCGAATGCAATGG
Organism: Pseudomonadota bacterium; assembly: GCA_030531915.1. Lineage (GTDB taxonomy): Bacteria > Pseudomonadota > Alphaproteobacteria > Rs-D84 > Rs-D84 > Enterousia. The sequence continues at coordinate 12,621 of JAUNMD010000018.1, read as the reverse complement.
ATTTGTCGTTGGGCGCGGCTGTGGACAAGATTTTGGCCGAATCCCAAGACCTGAAAAAGGCAGATGCAAATGTAAAGAAAGCACAGGCGTCATTGGACGTTGCCAATTCTAATCGTTGGTTCAAGATTGATGGCAGCGTATCATACATGAACCTGATAAATGTCAAAGAGCCATTCAAATCATACGGCGTGAACTTGACACCAGAAATGGGCGGTATTTTGGCAAACACCTTGGGGGTCGAGGTAAATCATATTGATGTGCCAGATAATATCTTTATGGCGGGCGTGAACGTCAGCCAGCCGATTTACACATTTGGTAAAATTGGCAACGCGGTCGATGGCGTGCGCAGTGCGATAAAGATGGCGGAATCTGGGCGCGAGGCCACCCGTCGTGAAATCAAATACAGCGCGGTTGATATTTATTGGACGGCGAAAATGACGGACGAAATCGTCAAAATTTCAAAGCAGGATTTGGAATCTGCGCGTCGTGCAAAGCAGAGCTTGGCGTCCGCCGGTCGTGCCAACCGCAGCAATTTGGTCAAAATCGAATCTGATATCGCGGCCAAGGAAATCAACCTGTCGGATGCCGAATTTAATCGTGACACCGCATACAGAATGTTAAAGATTCTGGCGGGTATCGATATGGACGAAGACATCACATTGACCGATGAATTTCCAACCGCATTTGATGATTTGAATGCGCCAAAGTTCAAGACCTCGCCAAAATTGCAGGCGATGGCGGATCAGGTTGCCATGTATGAAAAGCAGGCGCGTTCAAAACGTGCGGGCGCGTACCCAACATTGGCGGCGGTTGGTTCGTACAGTTATTTGGCATTGGACAAAGATTTCAACAACATGTTCAATCGTAATAACAGCCAGTCCGCATATTGGGGATTGTCATTGCAAGTTCCTATTTTCAGCGGCGGTGTAAATCGCGCCAATGCCACGGTCGAGGCCATGAATGCCGAAGCCGCGCATCAGGACTTGGACAAGGCCAAGAAGATGACGTCCGAAGAATACACACGTGCGGTTGATAAATACAACCACCTGCGTGGTAATTTGAAGACGTTGGAAAATGCACGTAATCTGGCGGCCAAGGCATATGGTATTTCCAGCGATCGTTTCGCTGCGGGTCAAACATCTGCGGTTGAATTGGCCGAAGTGTCCGCGGGCCTGTACCAGTTGGATATGGCACTGCTGAATGCAAAGTACAATATTCTGATGTCAGCAGAATCAGTTGAAAAGTTAGGTGAATAAAAATGGAAAAGTTACAACAGTTTATGGAAAAGTTAAAGCAGCCCCGTGCGCGCAAAATCATGTCGATTGGCCTGATTGCGGTGTTGGTTTTATGGGTGGTATTTCGCTTTACAATGATTGGTATTGAAAATGCGCGTTCTGTCTATAACGCCGCGCGCGTTGCAGAAACAGACGGCGTGCCGGTTGTTGTTCAGCAAATTGAACGTACATCTGGTGTATTGCGTGAACCGATTGCGGTTAAAAGCAATCGCGCATATGTTGCGTCGGGCCGTGCACACAAGTTCGGCGCGGGCCAGCATGTTGCAGGTGGCGTGATTGTATCTGTATCGCCTGATATTGATTTGGATTCTGGTATGCACGTTGTGCGCACACGTGGTGTTGCCGACGGTTTGCAATATGCGGAATTTCGTGCAACGGGTCATTTCGTGCCGGTATATGCCGTGAACAACGGTGTTGTTATGGTGGTCGATGGCAATATTGCGCGTGCCCGCGACGTTGTTGTCGCACGCCAAGATGCCGACAATGCACTGATTTCGTCCGGTCTGAACGATGGCGATGTCGTTATTCTGACGCGCGTATCGGACGGTGAAAAAATTCAAGTAAAGGAATAAGGGGAAAGAAATGTTAAAGTTTTTCGTTCGCAGACCCGTCACAACCGTTATGTTTGTTTTGATGTGGGTCGTATTGGGTTTGGTTTCATTTCCAAAGATGAACATTGAACGTACACCGTCGTTGGACTTTCCAATGGTGACGGCGTCGTTCGTGTACCCTGGGGCATCACCTGCGGAAATTGAATCACAGGTTATTAAAAAGGCCGAAGACGCCATGTCAGAGGTTGCCGGCCTGAAAAAACTGACATCACAGGCATATGAAAACGGCGGTTACGTTATGGCCGAATTTAACTTGGGCGTAAACGTAAATGATAAATCCAGCGAGGTAAAATCAAAAATCGACGCATTGTCATCTGAATTTCCAGATGCGTTGAAACAGCCCGTTGTTGAAAAATTGAACCCATTGCAGGAATCGGTTGTTGATATCGTTCTGCGTGGGGCGTCTGCGCGTGATTTGCAAGAATATGTTGATAACATCTTGGCAAACAAAATCACCGCGACCAAGGGCGTTGCCAGTGTGTCTGTATTCGGTGGTGAAAATCGCGCAATCCGCGTTGAAATGAACCCAGAACTGATGGCGGCACGTGGTGCGACGGTTATGGACGTTGTGTCTGCATTGGCGGCGCGTAACCTGAACGTACCTGGGGGTAAAATTGAAACATCGGCAAATTCATCAAACGTTCGTTTTATTGGCGAATTTGCATCTGTTGATGAAATTGCAAACCTGCACCTGACCACGGTCGAAGGCGCACGTTTCAAACTGTCTGATGTTGCAACAATTACCGATGCCGCACGCGATATTGAAACAGGCGCACGTTACAACGGCGAACCAGTTGTGATTGCATCAGTGGTCAAAGCATCTGATGGTAACGCAATTAAAATTTCACAGGCCCTGCGTAAAAAGATGCCTGAATTGCAGGCCGATATGCAGACCCGTTTCCCAAATGCCACAATGGAAATTATTTCGGATTCGTCAACCGCGGTTGCCGATGAAACAAACAGCACCATTGATGGTATTGTTTTGGGTATTATCTTTACAGTATTGGTTCTGTTGGCGTTTACACGTAACTGGCGTTCAACAATTATCGCGGGTGTCGTGATTCCTGCGTCATTGATTGCTGGTTTCTTCTTTATGGACGGCAGTGGATTTACAATCAATGCAATGACATTGTTGGCGTATTCGTCGGCATTGGGTACGTTGGTGTCAAACGCAATTATTATGATTGAATCCGCATTGCAAGAAATGCGTGCCGGCAAAGACCCAGAAAACGCCGCAATCGATGGTACGAAAAAGGTCGCGGTATCTGTTCTGGCGGGTGTTGGAACAAACGTCGTGGTGTTCTTGCCATTGGCATTTATGGGCGGTATTGTTGGCCAGTTCATGGTTCAGTTCGGTTTGACCGTTGTGTACCTGACACTGTTGTCATTGCTGTTCAGTTTCACACTGACCCCAATGATGATTGCAAAAATTTTGCGTCTGACGTCATCTGACACTGCACCGAAAAAGGTTAAAAAGGCGTCCGGTACAGCGGAATCGCCGGCGGTTGCGCGTCTGCACAAATGGTTTGATACACAATACAATCACCCATGGCGCGTTGTTGGTTTGGCGGTTGCAATCTTTATTGCATCAATGTCATTGGTTCGGTTTGTTGGTAATGAATTTACACCGGCAACCGATAACAATGAAATCAATATCACGGCGCGTGCACCAATGGGCGCAACATTTGAAAAGTCACGTGATATTGCATCGCAAATCGAAGAACAACTGCGCGATTTCAAAGATGTTAAATCAACATCTGTAAAAATCGGCGAACGTGGTCTGCAAAATATCAAGGTCAAGGTTGAATTGGTTGACCGCGCAGATCGCAGATTGTCTGACAAGGAACTGTCACGTCGTATGCTGCCACGCTTGGCAACAATTCCAGACGTTGAAATCCAGATCCGTGCGGGCGCGTCTATGTCATCGTCTGTATCGTCTGATATGGTTTTGAACATCACCGGCGAAGATGATGCAAAACGCGAAGCATACGCCACGCGCGCAATCGAATTGATAAACCAGATACCAGAGGTGCAGAGTGCGGTTCGTGCCCAGCAAACCCCAGGTAACGAAATCAAATTCATACCTGATGAAAACAAGATGAATTTCTGGGGTGTGAAAAATTCGTATGCTGGTTCGACATTGCGTACGGCCCTGTTTGGTAATGACGATTACAAGTACAAGGAAGCGGGCGAAGAATATCCAATCGTTTTGGAATTTGCCAAACCGTTCAAGACCGCTGAAATGTTCGACAATGTGTACGTGAACTCTCAAAAGGGTATGGTTGCGTTGTCATCGTTGGGAAAAATTGAAAACACCACTGCGACCCCAAACATCAGCCGTCTGGACAAGAACAGAATTACCGAAATCGATATCAATATCGGTAAATCCACAATGGGCCCTGTTCAGGCCAAGATTCAGTCCGCACTGAATACCATTGATTGGGACGCGGGTTATGGTGCTGAATTTGGCGGTATGTCCGAAATTCAGGACGAAACAACCGGCGAAATCGGTCAGGCGTTCTTCTTGGCAACCGTGCTGACATTTATGTTGCTGGCGGCCATTATGAACTCGCTGGCGCACCCATTCACCATCGCGACGTCAATTCTGACATCATTCGCGGGCGTGTTTGTGATGCTGTTCCTGTCGGGGGCGTCAATGAACGTTGGTGCTATGTTGGCGTTCGTTATGTTGGTTGGTCTGGTGGTGAACAACAACATTCTGGTGCTGGAACCAACAATCGCACGCGTTAAAAACGGCGAAGACGCCAAATCCGCCCTGTGGACAGAACTGAACGATAAACGTTATATGGTGTTGATGACATCAATCGCGGTTATCACCGGTATGGTGCCCCAGTTGTGGTCGGCCGACGGTATGAAGGTCGCAATGGCTGCGGTTATGATTGGTGGTATGTTGGCCAGTTTGATATTCACATTCACACTGACGCCTGCATTGTTCTTTATCATTGAACGTGCACGTCGTCGTCTGAGCCGCAACAAATAAAAGACGGGGCATCGCCCCGTTTTTTATTGTGTATAAAAAAAAGTTATTTATAATAACGCCCGAAAAACACAAAAGGATTTGTAATATGCTAATGAAACAAGATGTCGTTGTTTTTGATTTTGATGGGACGCTGTCGGCGCGTGATTCAAATGTGGAATTTGGTCGCTATTGCTTTCGCCATTCGCTGCGTCCATGGTTGTTTTTGCCATTGATGGCGGTTGCGGCGATTGCGCGCATGTTTAATCCCGCGGGCGTCTGGTGGCGCGAAAAAATGCGTCGGTTTTTAACGGCGGATATGGTTAAAAAATTTGCCCCTGATTTTATTAAACAACATAAAATGGAACGCTTTGGCTGGGCCAAAGAACAGGTTGCCGCCGAACGCGCGGCGGGGCGCAAGGTGGTTCTGATTTCGGCCAGTGCGGATTACCTTGTTCCACAACTGGTGCGTGATATTAAATTTGATGCGTTTTTGACGTCGCAAATGGACGCGGCCGCCCCATGGAAATATAAATTCTTGTGCTGGGGCGCGAACAAGGTTGTTGCCTTGGACACATGGGCATCAAAAAATAAAATCATACCGCGCGTCGTGCGCAGTTATTCGGACAGCCCATCTGATATGCCACTGATGGAAATCGCGGCCGAGCAGGTTTGGGTCGATGCCAAAACAGGCCTGCGAAAACATGCCTAGGGCGCAATGCAAATAAATCCGTTATAATCCGCACATGGCTATAACGGATTTTTTATATGACTTTTCGGTGGGTATTGCATGCGCCTTGGTTGGTGCGTTGATAAGTACTATTTTGGCGCGCCGTAAAACGCGCCGCCTGACCAGTGAAATCGTATTGCGTCGCCACGATTTGGACGCATTGCGACTGGAAAATAATCGGTTACTGGAAACCATCAAGAACCGCGAAACCCAAATCTTGGAATTGCAAAAGAAAATCTTGGACGCACATTCCCCCACAAAATCCAAACGCCGCGGTAAATAGTGCGGCTGGCTTGCTATTTAGTTTTTTTATTGTATAATCCCCGACAAGAGGTTTTCGTATGGATTTTATGACTTTTTTCGTTGGGGCTGCTGTTGGTTGCATACTGGGCGCATTGGTCACGGCACTGTTTGCCAAACATCCTGATGACAGCCGTATAGAGATTGCGCAGTTAAAGGCCCTGTTACAGCAACAGCGTGGTGAAATTGAACGCATGCGCGCCGAAAACAGCGCGTTACAACAGAGTGCCGCCGAAAAAAAGCAAGAGGTTGAAACCCTGACGCGTGTCCGCGAAAAAATGCTGAATGATTTCAAGGCGATTTCCAGTGAACTGATTGAAAAGCAGAAAGAATCCGTCAAAGAAACCCAGAAAATCGTGCTGACCCCTGTCCAGAACGAAATGAAGGCATTGAAAGAGGGCTTTGAACAGAAAGTCACCGAAATGTTAAAGACCACGACGGAAAACAAAACCAGTATAGATGAACAGATCAAAAATATGCTGAGTAAAAGTGAGTCGTTACAGCAAGAGGCAACCAATCTGGCCAACGCATTGAAAAATAAAAAGAGTCAGGGTTGCTGGGGTGAAATGTATCTGGAAAACATTCTGGAAATGCTGGGCTTTGTCGAAGGGGTTGATTACACCAAGGAAGAATTTACCCGTGTCGATGGCGGTAAAAACATTCGTCCTGACTTTATTGTGAACCTGCCGGGGAATCGTCGTATCATCATTGATTCCAAGGTTTCTATGGAAAGTTACCTGCAATACGAAAACGCCGAAACCGAAGAGGAACGTGAAAAGTATGCCAAGGATTTTGTCGCCGCGACCGAGGCACACATCAACGAACTATCCGATAAAGATTACCAGAAAAAGGTCAAAGATTCTGGTCTGGATTATGTGTTTATGTTTATGCCATTGGAATCCGCATATGTTTTGGCAATGCGCAGAAAACCTGAACTGTATTCCAGCGCGCAAAATAAAAACGTTGCGATTATTACATCGTCACTGTTGTTCCCGATGCTGAAAACAGTGGAACTGTTGTTAAAAATGGACAAACAAAACAAGAACGTGACAGAGGTTATTGCGCTGGTCAACGATTTGTATGAAAAATATTCTGGGTTTGTTGATAACTTTAACGCGGTCGGCAAGAGCATAGAATCCGCTATGAAGACATATAACAACGCGCGCGGGCAACTGACCGATGGCCGCGGCAATATGTCCAGATTGTTTGACAGAATCAAAGAAAAAAGCGGAATAACAACTAATAAAAAAATCGCATTGGAATATAAAGATGAATAAATTGCAAATGAAACTTTGTGGTGATTTGGTTCTGCGTGAAAAGTGTGCGCCAATTACCGAGATTACACCAGAAATATTGTCTGCGATGGACGAAATGATTGGTATGATGCGTGAACAATCGGGTGTCGGTCTGGCCGCGCCCCAGGTTGGTATGTTGCATCGTTTCTTGGTCATGATGAATCCCGACACCGAACAGGTATTCAAAATGATAAATCCAAAAATTGTTTCGCGCAGTGCTGATACCTGCACCATGGAAGAGGGGTGTCTGTCCGTGCTGGGCCCTGACAATCTGCCGGTGTATGCAAATGTTACGCGTCCCGCATCCGTTGTTGTTGAATGGACGGACGAAAATGGCACGCCCCAAGGGGCGGAAATGTCCGGTCTGCCGGCGCGTATTGTTCAGCACGAAACAGATCATTTGGACGGTATATTGTTTATCGACTATCTGACGCCGGTGCGTCGCGAAATGGTTATGCGCAAGGTAAGGAAACACAAGGCATGAAACTGGTACTGATGGGAACACCGTCATTCGTTGTTCCAATGTTTGACGCAATTTATAACGCAGGCCATGAAATAATGGCGGTATTTACCCGTGGCCCAAAACCCGTTGGTCGTAAACAGGTGCTGACCAAATCACCGGTGCACGTGTGGGCAGAATCAAAAAACATTCCCGTGTTTAACCGCGCGTCTGAATATAATTTTTCGCCTGATATGGTTGTTGTGGTGTCGTATGGCGTGATATTGCGCGACAACGTTTTGTCGTCTGCACCATGCATCAATATTCACCCCAGTGACCTGCCAAAGTATCGCGGCGCGTCGCCGATAAAGACCGCAATTTACAATGGTGATACGCACAGTGCGGTTTGCCTGATGCAAATTACCGCAGAAATGGACGCGGGCGATGTGTACATGCGTCACGCATTTGATATTGGCGACGATGATACCAACGACGATATTGAAAATCGCGTATCAAAAATCGGAACTAAAATGTTGGTTGAATATTTATCAAATCCTGCGGCATATGCGCCGGTGGCGCAAGCGGGCACACCAACATTCACACGCAAATGGACGGGCGCGGACGAAATTATCGATTGGTCACGTGGCGCGCGCGCCGTGCATAACCAGATTCGCGCATTGGGGGCAGGGCGCACAAAAATCAATGGCACAGATGTCAAGATTCTGCGTACACGCATTGCGCAAAACGGCGAATTGGAAATCTTGCAAATCCAGCCGGCGGGTAAAAAGCCAATGGATTGGAAAAGTTTTACAAACGGCCTGCGTGGTGCGGAAATAAAAATAGGGGAATAATATGGAATTTGGCGAAGATGATAAACCATGTTCATGCAGCACAAAATATCGTGGGTTCCAGGGGGCTGATTTTCCCCGCTGGTGTCAGTTCTGCAAACATTTTGGTTCAATGTATGTGTGGCACGCGTGCTATCGTTCTTGGTTTGCACGCTGGGGGTGGAAAAATCCAAAACTGGTGAACTTTGACGATTGTTGTCGCCATTTCAAATACGCAAAAATATATGCCGACCAACAGAAAACAAAATAGTCCACAATGACACGATTTCGCATAACACTTGAATATGACGGCACGGATTTAATCGGGTGGCAGGAAAACCGCCAAGGCCCATCTGTGCAGTCCATTTTACGCGATGCAATTTTTGCATTTTGCGCCGTGCGTCCTGATGTTGTTGCGGCGGGGCGTACCGATGCGGGCGTGCATGCATTGGGAATGGTTGCGCACTTTGATTTGGACGGCGCGTTTGATGCAAATACCGTTATGCGTGCGGTGAATTTCTATTTGACTGACAAACCGGTGGTTATACTGTCGTGCGACGCGGTGGCGGACGATTTTAATGCGCGATTTGATTGCACGGCGCGCCACTATCGCTATGTCGTGTTAAACCGTCGCGCCGCGCCGGTGCTGAACAAAAATCGTGTATGGTGGGTTCCGCGTGAACTGAATGTTGATGCAATGCGCGCGGCGGCGACACGTCTGATTGGACATCATGATTTTACCAGTTTTCGCGCCACCCAGTGTCAGGCAAAAAGTCCCATAAAAACATTGGACGCATGCAACATTATTACCGATGGCGACAATGTGATTTTTGAATTTTCTGCGCGTTCATTTTTACATCATCAGGTGCGCAATATGGTTGGTACATTGGTGGAAATTGGTCTGGGCAAACCATACGATATTGATGAAATCTTTGCTGCGCGTAATCGCAGTGCCGCGGGCCCAACCGCACCGGCATCGGGCCTGTATTTTATTTCTGCGGATTATTCCACGGACGCATCACATTCAGATATTTAACCCGCCCCGATGGGTACAACATAATTCCACCATCGTGCAGAATTTTGTTCGCGCATTTTGGCGCATCAATATGAAAATACGACACGATATAGTCAACGTTTTCGTCATTGCATAATGAAACAATATTGTTCATCAGCGGCACAAATTTCTGAATATACACCAATGTAAATTTTGGCGTGCGATACGTGTATACGCCGCCTGCGTGTACATAGCGCGTATTTGGTGTGCCGGCGGATTCGCCATTTATTTGTTTCCACGTATCAAATGCAAAGTAATGATTTGATGCGCGCGATTTATTAAATTTCAGTTTCCCGTTTTCAACAAACCCAACCAATTCATGATCCGGCGTTGCATAGAATACGGGACGTGGTGTGGCAACAACCACAATCACACCAATAATTGTAATAGCGAATGCGAATATATAATTTACGCGACGCCGCGCACCGCAAATAAACATCAATGCGCACCACGCCACAATAAATATAATCAACGCGGCGTTTGGCATATGTGGCATTGGCAAACTGGCATACGGTAAATCTGTAATTACGTGCGCAATGCGCAGGCCCACGCCATAAATCGTCGCCGCCAGTGTCAATGGCGCATGCCACCCCAGCATTGCGGTAACAGTCCCCAAAATAACCAGTGGCATAATCGCAATCGAAAATATTGGTAACAGCACCAGATTACCAATCAAACTGTACAGCGGAAACGCGCCAAAGTGCGCAATCACAAACGGTGCGGTAAATATGGTTGCAACTATTGATGTCAGTGCCGCCGTGCACAAAACTTTCAGAATTTTATTTTCTGGCATTTTGGGCTTTATCACGCCCCAGAACCAAATCAGTCCGAATATTGCTGCAAATGATAATTGAAATCCGGCCTGCATAACATAGTGCGGATTTATCAAAATAATAATCCACATTGCAACACAAACATTGCGCAGTGATATCGCACTGCGTCCGAATACCACGGCGGCAAATATCAGCGTCGTCATCAGAAACGCGCGCATTGTTGCCACATCACACCCCGACAGGAACAGATATAATCCCAACCCCACCCACGCACAAATCGTTGCCGGCACTCGTGCGGGCACGCGTCGCGTAATTGGCGCAATCAATCGAAATATTGAATAAAATAGTACAAACAGCCACCCACCAACCAGCGTCATATGAAATCCACTGATTGACCACACGTGGCCAACCCCGGTTGCCGTCCATGTTGGGCTGTCACCGCGTGGAACGGCATTCTTGTACCCCAATACCAAACTGTCGACCAAGAATGAATTTGATTTATTATGAATCGCGTCGCGCACGGCGTTCATATTGCGCGGCGGGTTATGCGATATAATTTCGTAATCTTTGATATAGCCCGTCGCCGTCAAATGATTAAAGTACGCCCATCTGGCATAGTTAAACGCGCCATCAGCATACGGGGCATTTGGACGATACAGATTTACCACCGCGCGAACCGTGTCACCAATGCGTATCGCGCCCGCGTCTGATATTGATACGCGCACAGTGGGCGCGCCGGTGGTATCAATATACCGGCCATCGGTCTGAATGCTCAGGCGGGTTTTGGTATCGGTGTAATCTATGTTTTTAACCACGCCAATAATCGTTCGGTCGCGAATGTCGCGCGTGATTTGTGGTGTTGCCAAAATGTGGGTATATGCCGCCGCGTACAGCACGCCAAATATGAATAATGCACCCGCCCGCGCCACAATATGTCTGCGTAAAAATAACGAAACAATAAACACCACGCAGAGTGCCCCGACTAAAAATTTATTGGGTTCGGCATTCAACGAAAAATACAACGCACACCCCACCGCCATCAAAAACGGTGTCCATAAAAACATGTTCTGGGATTGATTTTCAATAAACCGTTGCATAACCAAATTATAGGAATTTATTTCGTTGCGTCGCAATGATAAATTTCGTATGATAAAAGCCCATAAGGGGGCAAATCTTATGGCGAAATATATATTCATCACCGGTGGTGTTGTATCCAGTTTAGGCAAGGGCGTCGCAGCGGCAGGTTGCGGCGCTCTTCTTCAATCGCGCGGATATTCCGTGCATGCACGCAAATTTGATCCGTATTTGAATGTTGATCCTGGGACTATGTCACCGTTCCAGCATGGCGAAGTGTACGTTACCCACGACGGGTTCGAAACGGACTTGGATTTGGGGTATTACGAACGATTTTTGGGCGTGCAACTGTCGCGAAATGATTCTGTGTCTGGTGGTCGTATTTATTGGGACGTGCTGAATGCCGAACGTCGTGGCGATTATTTGGGCGCAACCGTGCAAATGATTCCGCACGTCAGTAATCGAATCAAAGAATACATTGCCGCCCCAACCAATACAGATTTTGTTGTGTGCGAAGTCGGTGGTACGGTCGGCGATATCGAGGGTAAAATATTCTTGGAATCCATTCGCCAGTTTGCAAACGATGTCGGCCGCCGCAATGTGATGTTTGTGCACCTGACACTGGCACCGTATTTGGAACAGAGTGGTGAATTAAAAACCAAGCCAACCCAGATGTCTGTGCGCCGCCTGTTGGAAAATGGAATTCAGGCGGACATGCTGATTGTGCGCACACCACGTATGCTGACCGCGGACGAACGCGCAAAAATCGGTATGTTCTGTAATATGCCGGCCAAAAATGTAATCAGTGGGATTGATGTTGATAATATTTACAAGATTCCATTGGCATACGATGCCCAAAATGTCTTTGATATTATTGCCGAACATTTCGGTTTGGAAAATCGCGCGGGTGATATGACAAAGTTTGAACGTATATCAAATTATCTGGCGGCGGATTTGCCAACCGTGCGTATTGGTATCGTCGGAAAATATTTTGATGTGCCCGATGCGTACAAGTCACTGAACGCGGCATTGTTCCACGCGGGTATTCAGAATAATGTACATGTCGCGTTACAGAAAATAAATGCCGAAACATTTTCGCCATCTGATTGCGCGGACGTTGACGGCATACTTGTCCCCGGGGGCTTTGGTGCGCGTGGTGTTGATGGCAAGATTGCCGCCGCACATTATGCCAGAACGACGGGCACGCCATACATGGGAATCTGTCTGGGAATGCAGGTCGCGGTAA
>JAUNMD010000123.1 GCA_030531915.1 Pseudomonadota bacterium | reverse complement strand
AAGCCCCCCTTCCCGATGAACTGCAGCATCTGGTAGGTGTTCTGCCCGTTGCGCAGGTTCCGGAACTTGATCGCCTTAAGCCCCGCCCGGAACGCGGCAAAGCCCGTATACCGGTACTCGCGCCTCGGCGCGAGCGACCGCGCCATCACCTCCTCCGTGTGCGCCAGGAGACGCTTGATGCGCGAACTGACGCGGATCGGATTCGAGCCGTCCGCCAGGGCATGCGACCAACGGGAGAGGAATGCGAAATTCGCCTGTTTCTCGTCCCCCTCCAACCGCAGGTAGGGCGTCTTTCCGGTCAGGATCTCATGCAGCACGACGCCCATCGAGAAGATGTCGCTCTGCACGTCTCCATGGAAATCGGCATCCGTGAAGTCCGGCGCCATGTAGTCGAACGAACCGCGAATGTTTCCGGCGGAGGACGTCGTCGTGCCTCCGCTCTGCCGGGCGAGCTCGAAATCGATCAGCTTGACGGCCCCGTTCTCGCAGAGGAAGATGTTTCCCGGCTTGACGTCGCGATGCACGATGCCCCGCTCGGACGTGTAGGCCAGCCCCGCAATCGCCGCATCCGCGATCTTCAACCCCTCGTCCACGTCAAGGCCGGCCGGTCGGCGCGCAAGCCGGTCCTTCAGCGTCTCGCCCTGCAGGAACTCCTGCACGACGACATGCACGTCGTTGAACACGCCCGGTTCGACGAAGCACCCGTAGTACCTGACGACGTTGGGATGGTTGAGCTGCGCGAGCTCCGCAGTCCGCCTCTCCAGCCTGCGCCACTGCGTCTGCCCTTCGTCCTGGACCGCCATCACCTTCAGGGCGACAACGGTCCCAACCGGCACCACATGGTGCCGGTCGTCGTCGCAGATCGCCTTGAAGACGGTTCCCTGGCTACCCGATCCGGCCTGGATTTCCTGGAGGACCCGAAAGCCCCCAATGATCCTGTCCCTCAGTTCCGCCATATCCTGGATGACGTTTCATCCATCAGAACCACCGGGGAACCGAACGGATCATCAGGGTACACTGGAGCTGGGTGTCCGGATCCGCAGGATCCCCTTTCGCGAAAGTCCGAGAGCGTTCCAGGAATTCCTTCATCCGCCCAAGCGTCTCCCTCAATTCCCTTCGGTATTCCGATGTCGTCAACGGATCCATCAGCTGTCCCTCGACGTCCTTGACGTTGACATTGGCGTAATCCGTCAGTTTCCCCACCACGGCCTGGACATCCTGCGTCAACGCACGGGCCGCCGCCGCCTTCTCCCCTTCCGGCGTACCCGCACCCTTTGTCAGGGGCTTGAAGCGCATGCAGAGGGTCGCGGGCACGTCTTCCGCAATCAGCCCGGAGACCTTGTTGACGAACAGGGCGGCAACCTTCGTCTCGCACACCGCCTCGAACGCCGCCAATGCCTCGACCGCTTTCCGGCGGGCCGTTTCGGCTTCGCGCCGTTTTTTCTCCTCCTGCTCCTTCTGAAGTTTTTCCTCCTCCAGTTTCCTCTTCTCTTCGGCCTGCGCCTTTCGCGCCCTTTCCAGCCGTGCCGCCTCCTCTGCGGCTTTCTTTTCCTGTTCCAGGCGTCTTTGTTCGGCCTCCCGGGCCTTGCGTTCCGCCTCCTTTTCGGCGGCGAGCCGGGCCTTCTCCCGTTCAGCCTCCTCCTGTGCCTTCCGTTCGGCTGCACGGCGTGCCGCCTCCTTGGCCTCGCGCTCCCGGCGGATGGACTCAAGGCGTTCCGCCTCCAGCCGTGCCGCACGTTCTCGTTCCTGCCGTTCCCGCTCCTCCAGACGCTTCCGCTCGGCGGCCTCTTTCCGGCGGGCCTCTTCGGCCTGTTTCTCGGCGGCGATCCGGGCCGCCTCCTCCTGAACCTTGCGCTGTTCCTCAAGTCGACGGGCCTCTTCCGCCGCCCGTGCGACTTCGGCCTGGCGTGCGGCCTCCGCCTTCCGCTTGGCCTCCGCCTTCACCTTGATCAGGTACCCCGCACCACAGCCAAGCGCAACCACTCCAATCACCGCACCGGCAATCAGCAGCAACCGAACCGGAACACGGCGCCCTGCACGCCTCCCTGCAGGCGCGTCG
>JAUNMD010000017.1 GCA_030531915.1 Pseudomonadota bacterium | reverse complement strand
GAAATCATTTATTTGTTTTATAGCATCATGCATTTTGTCCGCACCACCAAAAAATTTTTGTAATTCTGCAAATGCATTTTCTGTTTTTTGCGCAGCAAATAAATCTGATAACACAGGTGATAAAAATTCATCTGCGATGTGATAAATTTGTTCAACCTGTGATGATGTCAATCCAATTTCCAAAAATTTTTTCTGCAAATCTGCATCACCAAACAAATCATTTGTTGGATATTCATCGGCCGATGCGGGCACACCAATCGCACGATTAAATCGCGCACGCGTGGCATCATCACTGTCCGCGGTCGGAACAGATACCATTGTTCCAATCTTGCGTTCCAATTCAGTGTATGATTTTATCAATGCGTCCGCGTTTAATGTTCCATCTGTGTTTTGAAATTTTTCAGGAATCTTTTCCATTATCATTTTCCTTTGGTTGTGTTTGGTTGTTTGCGCATAAAATAAATTCCGCCAAGCGTAAATATCGTTTGCAGTAATATGAATATATCGCTGTCGCCAACCAAGTATGCGGCGACCGCCGACAATATACCGACGCCCGACATAATTTGCGTGCGACGGTCTGATAAAAATCCACCATGAATTATACGTTGCATTTTTTCACCACACGATTACAGATAAAACAGCACACCATCAACATCGGCGATGTATCCGCGCGACACCGCCCAATCTGGCATTTGATTGGCCGCGTGAAATCGTGTTGCACCGTGCGATGCGTCCATCAAATTACCACGCAACATTCGTTGTGCGGTGCGCAAACACATTTGAAACGCGCGACCCGTTGTATCAATTTCTGTGTTTGCGTCATGCGTGAATAAACCGGTATCCGCCACAACAGATGCTGGCGCGATACCACGGGCGCGCGCAATATTTGCAATCATTGATGTGAACGCTTCGACCAATGGTAATGATTTGCCAGATGTTTCGGCATAAACCGTGCGTGCGATTTTATATGCATCACGCGTCATTTGCGCGCCGTTCGTTATCAGTTCCAATTCCATATGCGTCCCCCGTGTTTTGGCATAAAAAAAGACCGCGATGGAAAAATCGCGGTCAAAAATTGCAATAAAAAATCCGCCTGACGCGGACATAATCTTGCTTGTTGATGTTTTATATAGTATCACAAATCGCGTAAAAAGTCAAGTGCGTATTTTTATCACACGCGCAATCGCGCGGAAATCCGGCATTTATTTCATACTGATTTCGTCGCCATACGCCAACAGATATTCCGAACCACGGCGCAAAACCAGCGCACCATTTTCGTTTATTTCAATCAATTCGACGTCTTGGTCACGATACTTTACAATTTTGCGCAATGCGGTTGCCAATTCCATCCAGCGCGCACGCACGGTTGCGAAATCCGTATTCATCCATTTGTCCAGATTGCGCATCAGGCGATTTAATAATTCCCCTTTTTGCACATCGGCATAGTTTTCCAATTTGGTTGTCACATTTTCGGCAACCGTTGGATTGGATTTAATGTTGATGCCGATGCCAACAATTACAAACGCGCCGGCGTATTCAATCAAGACACCACAAACCTTTTTTCCATCAATCAAGATATCATTGGGCCATTTTATCGCGGGCGTAATACCAAATGACAGAATCGTTTCTGCGATTGCAACCGCCACCATATACGACAGGCGTGGATCGCGTTCGGGCGCACTGAAAATAAAACTGGCATACAAATTACCATGGTGCGACACCCACGTACGGCGATAGCGGCCACGACCAGCGGATTGGGCCTCTGCCATAACAATGGTGTGATCGCGCGCAGTGCCGGACGCCACCATGTCCAACGCGTATGTTTGGGTACTGGGTATTTTATCAAAAGAAATCAGTTTATATCCGGCCAATTTTATACACCCCATTGTTATTTTGAATCAGTTCCCGTCCAAATGTCCGGCGCAGTTGATATATCGCCGTATCAACCGTATGCGTGGCGGCATTTGGCGAATAGCCCAGTGCAACCTTTAACTGGGCCGCGGTCATACCGCCCGTCTGGGCCAACAGGACGACAATCTGGCGTTGCAGACGCGGCAGCGACACATCACGTCCAAACACATTGCGAATAATATTTGAATTGTCCATTGCCGCCAATATTGCCGCCTTTAATTCCATGGCGGTGGCGCGTGGCGGAATATTCAGCGCATCAAAATCCACCGCGGTCACATCGGGCGAATCCAGCACCGTCGCATTCAAATCAGCCAATATGCGACGCCACACGGTATCTGCGGAATAGATTCTGATGCCATTTAACATACGTTCAGCATAAACGAACACCGCGCGATTGTCCATAAAAAATACCGCGCAACACCCCATGCGCGGCAATGTCAGATTTGTGCGATTATTCGCGCGAACGTGCGGGTGGGTCAATAAACTTGGTAAAATCGGCGATATTTGCACCCGTGGACGACAGTATCTTGGAAATACTGTTGGTTGATGGCCAGCGTGGCTGCCCCTCGCGCGACCAGCGTTTGCTGCGGTTAAATGTGGTTGGATCAAGGCCGCTGCATCGGGCCAATCCGGAACAAGACATGCCGTGTTCATCGGCGAAACGTTCTATTGCGCGCCATACATCTTCGTGTGTCATATCATTCTCCTGTGGTTTTGTGCCAGTTATTGTGAACCTGTACAGTGATTTTATGCCCAGCACCGCGCGGCCGCAACAAGTGCCATTTCCTAGGAATATCAACAAGTTAGGCAATAAATCCCGCCATGAAAAAACACCTATAAAAATTGTCTAAAAAATTTTTTTGACAAATATTCTTGACAAATAACAAAAATTGTATTACATTTCGATTCGTCAAAGGGGGCAACCCCAGCGACGCGGGGTTCAGGGATTCAGACTCCCTCCTACATTCTCTCTCCTCTGGACTCTGGGCCCCAACCCTTTTAACAGTTTAGAATGCCCATTTCTTTTTCTCCTTTCCTTCCTTTCAGGGCATTCGGAAACACCGCTGGGCAACACCGGCGGCGTTTTTTTATTGTATTCGCGGTGTAAAAACCATATAATGTTCGTGCAATGGCGTGTTGCTGTTGCGGGGAATAGAAACCCCTTCAAACGCGTTTTGGCAACGCCAAAATGAAAAGTACTCCAACCCGCTGGTTGGAGGTGTGTGAATATATTGAATAAACACACTATTTCGTTTGAGTAGTTTCTAACCTCCAACCACCTGAAAAATTTCTGGTGGTTTTTTGTTGTATAAACGCACAAAAGGAATACCGATGGTTGGAATTGCAAAGACGTTCGCTGAACAAGAATTTAACCGCTGTGCGGGCGAATTTCTGCGGCGCGCACGTGAATTTATGGGCGTATCACAACAAGAACTGGGGCGACGCACCGGTATCACGCCACAACAAATTCAAAAGTACGAATCTGGGACAAATCGCGTGTCTGTGTGGCGCATGTGCCAAATTGCAAACGCGCTGGGGGTGTCGGTTGTTCCATTCTTTGAAAATGATTTTCCAAATGCGCCATGCCGCGTGTTGGACTATAACCGCGTGCAACGCCTGATTGACGATATGACGCAGAATGTGCGTATGTTAAAGCGCGAATTGATGAATAATAACTGACTTATTTTTCAAATACGGCAAACAGTTCCCAGTGGTCACTGCCCACAAATTGGTCAACGGGAATCAGTTGCTGGATTTTATACCCGCCCGCGGTCAACACACGCGCATCGCGCATAAATGTTTGTGGGTTGCACGATACGTATATTACGCGGGACGTGGTTGATTTAACCAATTCTTTGCATTGTGCCAATGCGCCCGCGCGTGGCGGATCCATAACGACGCAATCATACGCGCGCAACATACCAACCGTCAGCGGATGCGTGAACAAATCGCGCTTTACGCCCGTGCCCACGATATCGAACCCATCGGCGTTGAGTGCAAATGTGAAATTCCCCAGACCGCAAAACAAATCTGCGACATGATGTGCGCCGGACGCCGCCGCGACAACCATATTGCGCAATGCGTCCGCACTGGCCACCGTGGGTTGCAAGAATGCTGCCGGTGGGTATGCGACGGCGCGCCCCGAAAAATTCACCTGTGGTGCGCCGGTTTGCCGTATTGTGCGGTCATTCCACGTAATACGAATTGCGGGGATTTTCATTGCCGCATCGCGAAATTCCGCCGTAAAGTACGGAACATTTGATGATATTGCGATATCAATGCCGTTGTCGCACGATGTAATCAGGCACGCACCCGACGCCGTCCACGGCAATGCCGCCACAGCCGGCAAAATATTGTTTATTTCGGGCACTAAATTCGGGCATGTGCGCACGGGCACAATATCCTTGGAATGCGGGGCATAGAATCCAAAACGGCCGTCTGCGAATGCGAAATCGGCACGGCGGCGCAACCCCGCCGGCGTCCATACGGCATCGCCCGTAATCGGCAAATCGCGCAACAATGCCATTTTCTGGTCGTGATAATCGGCCGCAGCAAAATCAAATTTGCAACCACCACAAACGCCAAAGAACGGACATGTTTTCATTTATTCTCAGAAATTCAGACGAACACCGGCACGGAACTGATGCGCGGTTGGCGCAAAATCAGACAGCCCCGCAAATTCTGGTTTGAACATATACATATAACGATAGCCCAAATCAATCGTGAAATATTCACCCAATTCAAAGCCAACGCCCGCCAATGCCGCGGCAACTGGGCTGATTTTTTTGTCCAGATGAATGTCGTCGCCACTGTTCCACGACAGACCCGCACCCGCGCCAACGTATGGCACAATGCGTTGTGAATGGAACAAGCGATACATACTGTCGATACGGGCATCAAATATTGCGTTCACAAATGCGGTATTGCCCGTCAATTTGAATGCGTCCCATTCGGCGGCGGTGCGGACATAGTTCGCCTCGACCCGAAAAGTATCAAAGATACGGACGCCGGCGACGGCCTCGAACGATGAAGTGTTTTTGCCCGCCACATGCAGCATGTCATCGGACGTATAACTGTCCCACATTGAAAAATCATACATACCGCCAACATAGAAACGGTGCATGCGGGCAAATGCCTCGTCATCATTGCCAGAAATTGCCGCGACGGGGGTTCTGACCTGTTCCACACGATACGGGATTGCCGCGGACGCAACCGCCGGCATTAAACCCACCAGACCAAACAAGAATCCATATTTCATTTTACATGCCCCCATCAAAAGTTCACACGGAATGACGCCATAACGTTGCTGACGTTATCAACACCGCCATCACGTACACCCCAACCAAATCCATGACCAATCATCATATTGTACTGATACATAACATCAATACCAATCAAATCAGTCAACATTACATTAAAGCCCAACGCGGCGCGCGGTGCGGCAATAACAAAGCCATCTGCGCCGTCGCGACCCTGAAATTCATACTGGCCAAATCCCGCGCCCAGTCCCATAAACGGCACGAATGTACGGCGACGCGTGATATCACCCGTCTGGACATAGCGGCGCGCAAAATCAAAATACAACATCGCGCCAACCGTACGATAATCCGCCGTGATGTTTTTAATATCTGAAAATTTCAGCGTTGTGGTTTGAAAGTCAACCTCTGTCCGGACATACGATGACAAATTCCATCCCAAACCAATCTGGGTTGCATAGCCGCCACTGGCATCAAATTTTTCATCGCCAATTTTCGCCTGATCGGTGGCAAAGCCCAAATTCAGCCCCGCCCCCATACGGACATACATTGTTGTCGGAATAAACATCTGGGTATCGGCATTGTCCGCCGCACCAACGGTCTGGTACACATCCGCGCCCAATTCCCCAGGGGCGGTGTCCGGCAACACGTCAACGTTTGCACGCGCACCAACCAAATCCAGTCCGGTTTTAACCTCGCGCTGGAATGCCGAATTACTGTACCCAGCCGCGCCGGACGCCATCGGCATCAGCACCGCCAGAACCCCAAACCAAGAAATCTGTTTCATATTTTTTCGCCTGTTTATTTATTATGCAGAAATTTTATCATAAATTGCAACTTGATTCCAGCCCCTTTTGCGCGTATGATTCTGGACATGAAGAAAAAAAGCACAGATAAAAAAATCGCCCTGATTGCGGGTGCGTTGGATTTGCCGTTTTTTACCCGCGATGCGTTGCGCCGTAACGGCTGGGACGTGTATATCGTGGGGTTAAAGAATTTTGTAAATCCCGAATTGAATCCTGATTTAACGGTGCGATTGGGCGGCGCGTGGCCGGCAATTCGCGAATTTCGCCGTCGCGGGATTCACAAACTGACATTTGTGGGGGCATTGGGCCACCCGAACTTTTCCGATATTCGTCCGGATTGGTGGTCAATCGGGATGCTGTTCAGCATTATGAAACATCAAAAGGGTTATGATTCTATGGGGGTTGCATTGAACAAGGCACTGGAAAGACGTGGATTTGAAATTGTCGCGGCACAAGACGCCGCGCCAGAACTGGCATTTGAAACGGCGGGCGTTAAAACCAAGGCAAAGCCCACCGCACGCGACGCGCGCGACATTGAACGCGCGGTGGATGTTTCGCACACCATCGGTGCCGCCGACATTGGCGCATCGGTTGTGGTTGACAAGCAGGTAATCGCAGTCGAAGCAGCCGAGGGCACAGCCAAAATGCTGGAACGCGTTGTTGATATGCGCAAAAATAAACGTCGCGCCAGTGGCGTCTTTGCCAAGATGACAAAACCAGGGCAAGACCTGCGCATTGATATTCCGGCGATTGGCGTTGATACCGTGCGCGCGGTTGCGGCGGCGCACCTGCGCGGGATTATTGTAAATGCCAAGACGTGTTTTGTGGTTGATAAAGAGGCCACAATCCGCGCCGCAAATGACGCAAAAATATTTATCGTTGCCATGGAATAAAAAATGCCCCAATCGGGGCATTTTTTAGAGCACAGATAATAGAGCATAGATAATAGATAGCGCGCCGAACGGCGCGCGTGTTTATTCACTGGATTGCTTCGTCATTTCATTCCTCGCAATGACAATGTTTCTATGGATTTAGTATTTGTGTCGCCTGCGGGCTTGCGCCCTTGTTATATCTATTTTCCTTGCACTTCTAGCACCCTTGTCATTGCGAGCGTAGCGTGGCAATCCAGTTTATTTTTCCACGCGTTTCGGCGTTATTTCAATTTGAATGCTTTGACGCGGGCAGCCCATTCGTCCATTAAAAATCGTTCAGGTCATTCAAGCGAAAACGTTCGTGCGTGCGATGCGGTGCAATACGACCCGACACCGCCATACGTGTGCCCCGCGACATATATTCATCAAAAGATTTCGTCACATAGTGATTGCAACGAATCTTGTTATACGTTGGTGGGTTGTTCGTCTGGTCAATGCGACCCAATTTCTTGCCATTTTCATCAACGATAAATCCGGCGACTTCGTTGATATGCGGATTTGCCCAGCGCGTGATAAAGCGCGGATTTACAATCGATTTGCAACCCGCCGGACGTGTGCGGTCGGCATGGCAACGAAAGTTTTCGATGACCAAGCCATCTGGTTTGTGAACATGGCCCGACGAACCATACATCACCCACGTCATAACTAATTCGCGTGCACCACGTGGCAACGTGTGCAAGAACTCTGTTATCGTCTTGTTTTGCACCGGTACAACAAATTCGTCCAAGTCAATCACCGCAATCCAACGTGCGTCATTCTTGTGCCGGTTCAGGCCGTCCCAATATACGGGATTCTGTTGGGCGCGACCGGGCCAGTATTTGTATTCCACAATTCCGCGTTCGATGTATGGTTTCAAAATTTCGGTCGTGTTGTCGGTTGATTCATTGTCATACAGATAGAATTTTTCAACGCCCGCCAAGATATGGAAATCCAGCCATTCTTTCAGGTATGCGCCCTCGTCCTTCATAACGGCCAAGACCGCCAATTCGTGCGAGAATTTTGCGTTGCGTTCACCACGCACCGCGCGAATATAATTGCCAACACCCATGGTCAGAATGCCACGCAGTTTCTTGCGATAAACCTTGGACGGAATCATAAACGTTGCGATTTTCGTCCACTTTTTCTGTGCATTACTGATGATAAAATCAGACATAATTACCCCTTTTGCCCACATTTTTCAGAATTACAGGAAAATATTCAAGGGAAAAAGTATGTACGCCCGCAGGCGACACATGCTAAGTTTCTATAATGTGCGTTTTGCAAGCACCGAAAGACCACCCCGTCGCGTTCGCGCCACCCCTCCACCGGAGGGGAACTTAGTTCGCAACAAGAACGCAGCAAGTTCTCCTCCGGTGGAGGAGTACCGCGTAGCGGGGAGGTGGTCTTTTATTTTGCTCGCTGTGCTCGCAATGAATCCAAGCGAAGCGCAGGATGCGGCAAGGGCGCAAGCCCGTGGGCGGGGAATAAAAAACGGGGCGATGCCCCGTTTGTTTTATTTAATGATATCTTGGACGGTGACTTTGAACACAACGTCTTGGCCCGCCAATTCTGGATAATAATTCGTCGGGAACGTGATGTTGATGTCACGGGTTTCACCACGCGCCATACCAACCAGTTGTTCTTCGAACCCAGGGACGAATGTGTTGCTGCCCAGTGTCAATTTATAGCCCGTTGCCGTGCCCCCTGGGAATTGAACGCCATCTTTGAATCCGGCAAAGTCGATAACAACGGTGTCACCGTTTTTTGCAACATCGTTTGCATTGCTGTCGCATGCGCCCAGCGCAAATGCCCCAGCGGCAATAACTGCGGTCATGATTTTTTTCATATGTCCACCCTTTTGTAAGTTATTTATTATAAACACATCTGAAACCGTATTCGCGCATGGTTGCACCCTCGGCCTCTATTCTATAATCAAAGAACGGTGTTGGGCGCATCACATCAAACGATGGGCGGTCGTACACCATAACAATACTGTCCGCGTTACGGCCACAAACACGTTTCATTTCGAAATCTGCAACCTGACCCAAGATGGCGCGGCTGTCGCCGTCGACATCCATACCGTCGGCATTCTGAATCAGACGCAGGCGCATTTCACGCAAATCGGTATTTCCCAGCAAGATTTGCACACGAACCATTGCGCCCTTGTATTCCTGCCAGCGGGTTTCCATGCGCGATGTGTTCCATTTGTTGTTTGACTTTTCTTTCTCTTCGGCGGTCTTCGGTTTGTACGAATCAATATTAGAATACTGATTGTCCGATTGCATAAACGTGCTGGTACGTTCGTTGTACAATGGCGCGTCTGTGCCGCCCTGGGCAAAATCTTTCTCGTTATAAGGGGTGTCAGAATCCGTTGCGCAACCGCCCAGAATCAATGCACCGCACATCATAAACAGCAAGGATTTTTTCATTAGCAATCTCTCTTGGTTTTTTTTGATTTTATCAAATAATCCTTTTTGATTCAAGGGCGGATTTATGATAAAATCAAAACATAATGTCAAATGTAGTTCTGGATTCTTTGCTGAAACCGCTGGCGGAATTTTATCGTCCTTCGTTTGTAGAGGAAATCGCCATCAACCACGCCGGTCAGGTGTGGATGCGACTGCACGGCGCGCGCGTGCCGTGGGTGGCGTATGATGCGCCGGTGCTGACCAAGCAATACTTGGTTGATTTAATTCACACGGTGGCGAACATTTATGAACAGCCGTTTGATCCAATTCACGGTGTGCCGGTGGTGTATGCAACCCTGCCGGGCAGTCACCGTTTCACCGCGATTGCGGGCCCAAATGTTCAATATGATGACCGCGACGTTACGGGCGGTGTGGCGTTAAATATTCGTGGTGGTGGTGCGGGCGACACGTCGTTTGCAAACTATCATTTGGCACGCGGGCAACAGTTGTTAAAGGTTAAACCACGCGAAAGCGTGCGACCAGACGACCCGTATGACCGTTTGATGTCCGCCATAAATGACGGCAGTCCGATTTTAATCAGTGGTGCAACCGCAACCGGTAAAACGACATTCTTGAATCATATGCTGACGCTGATTGACCAAAACAGTCGTGTTATCACAGTCGAAGATGCGCGCGAAATTCGCGTACCACAGGCAAACCGTGTTCACTTTGTTTTGTCGCGTACGGAACAGACAAATGATTTCAACTATGCCCGATTGCTGGATTTGGTTGTGCGTATGACCCCCGACGTAATTATCGGTGGTGAAATTTCAACCGACAATGCGGCGGTGTTATGGGAAATGCTGGGGACGGGTCACGACCATTTCTATACCACCATTCATGCCGAGAGTGCCGAGGCCGCATACGCCGCGTTTGCCGATCGTATCTTGCATACCCAGCCGGCGTATAACCGCACTGATTTGATTGCGGAAATGAAAAAGAAAATTCGTGTTGTACAACTGTCGCGCGATGGCGCATTGCGTGCCGTGACCGAGGTTGTATAGAAAATAAAATCAAAAAAACAAAAAGGGAAATATTATGGACAAAGACGAAATCGTAGTAGAAGACAACACCATGGATTTGGGTTCACCAAACATGCGTCGTGAAATGGAAGAATACAGCGCGGCAAAATTGCGCAAAGCCGAAAAACGCGAAGAAGCAGAACTAAACCGCGTGGGGCTGACCGATAAATTATTGGACGGTGCGGCCAAGGTCAAGGCATTGGCGCGTCGCGCAAAAAATGCCGTATTGGCAAAAAAACACCAATCCGAAAATCAGCATTAAAAAACGCCCCATTTGGGGCGATTTTTATTTACCGGAATAGTTACAATTTTGGGTAAAACTGTACGTACCCGCCGTGTCTTTGCCATCGTTATCTTTCGCGGCATAACATTCCGTGATTGATGTTGCGCCATATGCATCAGCAGTTGTTGTTGGAATGCCGCCGGCCTCGGTCGGGCATTTATGGCAATCACCACTATTTTCCACACCATACTACCCCTTGATACAGGTGGGCTTGCTGTCTTCGTACGTGCATTGTCCGCCACCGCACCAACCAAATGTAGAAACCTCTACATAACCATTCTCATCGGGTTCGGTAACAAATTTCCCCACACAATCATCGTCTGTCAGACATTCGGCATCGGGGTCAACCACACACGAATACTGGGTGGCAGTGTTTGTACACTGACTGGACGATATGGTGGTAGTGTACGTCTTGTAACCATTGGCACAATCAAAGCAGTTGATATACTTTGCGTCACCAAATTGATATTCCTGTGGCTGTTGACCCGCGCACCCCTCTGGCATATCAACATCGTCAAGGGCGGTTGCCGTACACTTTTTTCTGCAAAAACCGCGTGTAAATTTGTTTGTACAGTGTGAATAAGAAACATCTTCGCTCAGGGTATAACCATCAGAACAATCCAAGCACGTTTCAACCGTTACGTATGTGCCGCTGCTGTTTTTCCAACGGTATTTTTCACCATTGATACAATTTTCGATTGATGTTGTTGAACTGGTTGTGGAACTGATCAGCGTTGCCGTACACATTGATGCGGCGTATGCTGGCACGGACAAAATTCCCCACGCGAATGCAACTGCACAAATTATCTGTATTGGTTTCATATTGTCCTCTCCCTTTTTTTCTGTATCGCGAACAAAAGAAAACCACCAAAGATTTCAGGTGGTTGGAGGTTCAAGACTATAAAACCAGTTATAGCGTGCTTATTCTGTATATTCACAGCCCTCCAACCCGCATAGGCGTTGGAGTTTTTTATCGTCACATGGACGCTGGTTTCGTGGGGTCTTGAATCCCCGACACAGGAACACCCCGTGTCAACAGGTATGCTAAACAAATACGAGAATTAAATCAAACGGAAAATTACATAAAGTTTTGTGGGTTCACGTCAACCTTGACCCGAATGTTGGCGGGTTGCTTTACCTTGGCCAGCCAATGTGACACAACCGGTTGCAGCATCGTTGTTGTCCCGCCCGCGACCAAGAAACGCATGCGATACCAATTTCTGATTTGATATACGCCCGCCGCGATTGGCCCCATGATTTTTACGCCCGCGGCAATCGGTGCGGCCGACGCCAATGCGTCACAGAAATTTTTCAGCGTGGATTCCTTTTGCCCTTCGACAACAATGGCAATCAGTTGACCAAACGGTGGCATTCCCGCCGCACGGCGCGCCGCCATATCAGACGCCATAAATGCATCACGATCACCCGCGCATATCGCCGTCAATACGGGGTGATCGGGCTGGTACGTTTGCATCAGTACCCGCCCCGGAAATTCACCACGACCGGCGCGACCGGCGACCTGAAATAATTGCTGAAATGTGTGTTCGGCGGCGCGAAAATCCGTGCCGAACAATCCCATATCGGCATCAACCACACCAACCAACGTCAGGTTCGGGAAATGATGTCCCTTGGCCAGAATCTGCGTTCCGATGACAATATCGATTTCGCCGTTTTCCATTTTTGCGACCAAGCGTTCCAATGACTGGCGCGATGAAATTGTATCACTGGACACCAATGCCGTGCGCGCCGATGGGAAACGGACGGATACTTCCTCTGCTATCTTTTCCAAGCCCGCACCACGCGTCGACACATCGCCGCCGCAATCGGGGCATTTGGTCAGCATTGGCGCGGTGCGCCCACACATATGGCACAGCAATTTACCCATCGCGCGGTGATACGTCATGCCGACGCTGCAATCCGGACACTGGGCAACCCAGCCGCATTTTTTACACTGAACAATCGGGGCAAAACCACGGCGATTTATAAACAGCATTATTTGACGGCCCGCCGCCAGTGTTTCTGAAATCGCATCGCACAATGGCGTGGACAGATAGCCCGTCCGTGGCGCGGAATCCGCATCATCCGATGGCAACTGGTACGTGTCGGGGCGATTTTCACGCAAATCGATTGTTTCAATTTTTGGCATTTGCGCGCCACCAAATCGCGATGTCAGGCGCAATAACTGGTATTTTCCCAGCGCAACATTTTGCAGGGTTTCCGCCGATGGCGTCGCACTGGCCAGTACAACGGGAAAACCCGCAATCTTGGCACGCAAGACCGCCATGTCGCGGGCGTGATAATTCCCCATATCTTCCTGTTTATATGATGTATCGTGTTCTTCGTCCACGACAATCAGACCCAATTTTTGCCACGGCAGGAACAGCGCGCTGCGCGTACCGACGACCATACGAATTTCGCCATTTAATACCCCGCGCCAGATTTCACGACGACGCGCGGCGGTTAAATTACTGTGCCACACGACGGGGGCGGCACCAAATCGCGCGGCAAATCGATGCATAAACTGCGCCGTCAATGCGATTTCTGGCATCATCAATAACACCGACGCACCGCGCGAATACGCACGCCACGCGGCATCAAAATAAACCTGGGTTTTACCACTGCCCGTGATACCATCCAACAGGTGTACCGAAAAACCACCCGCGTCAATCGCCGCACCAATTTTGTCCGCCGCCGATTGCTGTTCCTGGTTCAATACAACATTTCCCATATCGCGATATT
>JAUNMD010000122.1 GCA_030531915.1 Pseudomonadota bacterium | reverse complement strand
ATTTTTGCAAACATTTTTTATTTTACCTTTTTATATTTTTCTGCCCAAAATTCGTCCAGTTTTTGACGCGCCTGTTTGTATTCTTGGTTGCACGCGACATAGTCATTGTTTACAGCACGCATTGGACACAATCGGCGTACGCACGGCACGTCATGCGAGAAATACGGACAATAATATTCACGAAATAAAACCTGTTTTATGCAACTGATTCCATTTGCAATATTGTCGTCACACGACAACATCCACGAAATTCTGTTCAATGCCATACGACGTCTGGTGTCAGCCGCAACGTACGCACGTGCAATCGGCGTACACTGGGCGGCATCGGCCGCACGCACCGCGGGTGACGTCGTCAAATAATATTTAACCTTTTGCGATACCATAATAAAACCACCCGCAATTATTTCGCTTTCCGATGCAATTCATGTCCGTACACATGACGCCAAAATTTGTCCTTGGCCTTGCACGCCTGCGCGTAATCATCGCGCGCATCAAAGAAATCTTTATTCAATTTATACGAACGACAATTTGTACATGTGCAACGATGCATTTCACGAAAATGCGGACAAAATTCGGTATATGCCTTTTCCGGAACTAACATACATATATCGTCGTCCGTTTCATCTGCATCAATCCAGAAACAACTGCCCACACGCATGGCGGCGCACATGGCGTTTGTAACATCTTTGCCTTTCTGGTTACACATACGTTTCAGTTGCTTGTACTGCGCCCTGTCCGCAGCGCGGGTTTGGCGGTCTGTTTTTAACCAATATTTTATTGCATTTAACAACATAACATTCCCCTTGGGTTCAGCGTTCTTTGGTATAAATATCATGCCAGTATGAATCCATGCGTGCGCGCGCCAAATTACGCTGGGCCAATATATCAAAGTGCTGTTTATTTTTTGCATATATCGCGCACCCACGATTGCCACAGCACGCGTTTTCATCAAAGTATTTGCATGCAAAATTGTAACTGAACAAACGCAACACTGATGGCAAATCATCAGACGTCAGATTGCGGTTTTTCATGCACCAATCGCCAATCTTGTGAATATCAACATTCGCTGGAACATCAATACTGATTTGATACCACGAACGTTGCACATCGGCATTCAGTTTTTCTAAATCCCGTTGCAATTCACGATAACGCTGACGATCCGCACGACGCTGCGCCGCACTGGTTGTAAAAAAGTATTTAATTTTTTGTTTCAACATATTATTTGCCCTTGGTTTGGCGCGATTTCATTTTATCAGACCAAAAACGCTGCAACGCCTGTGCATACTCGGCACGCTGCGCGCGGGCATCTGTCCATTGTTTGATATGATCATACTGTGGGCAATAAATGCGACCGCAACCACTGCGATTAAAAAATACACAATCATGAATCGCACGAATTTGACCGGTTTTAGAATCTGTCACCTCTATACGGCAGGCACAGTCGGCCATCTGTGGTTTGTTTTTTTCATACACGCGCGTAACCGTCATATGGTCATAGGCATTTTGTTCCGCGCTAAACGTTTTAATATATTTTTCAAACAATAAATTGTATTCGTTTTTATCAGCGCGGCGCGTGGCCTTGTCTGTATTCAGCAAATATTTAATTCTGTCAATCAGCATCGTGGGACTCCTTTTTTTGGTTTTATTACGATACTTTCAGTGCATTGATAAACGCGCTTTGTGGAATTTCGACATTCCCAAATGTGCGCATACGTTTTTTCCCCTCTTTCTGCTTCTCCAACAGTTTGCGTTTGCGGGTGATGTCCCCGCCGTAACATTTCGCCGTAACATCTTTGCGATATGCAGCGATTGTTTCGCGCGCAATAATTTTGCCACCAATGGCCGCCTGCAATGGAATTTTGAACTGATGACGCGGTATCAGGTCTTTCAGTTTTTCCACAATTTGGCGACCGCGACGTTCTGCGAACATGCGATGGCACATAAACGACAACGGTTCAACATTTTCATCATTGACCAGAATCGAAACCTTGACCAAATCAGATGGTTGATAACCATTAACGACATAATCAAATGATGCATACCCTTTAGTATAACTCTTTAAATTATCAAAGAAAT
>JAUNMD010000016.1 GCA_030531915.1 Pseudomonadota bacterium | reverse complement strand
CAGGACTGGGTGGGGTAGAGGTTCATAATTTAACCGCGCACATTGTGGACGAAACATATAAACTGACCGGATTTCAAATTCGATATGTGCCGACATCTGATTCCCGTGAATATTCGGGCTGGATTAAAAACAAGACAGATGTATTTCCGTTTATTTTGACGTATTCGCCGTACAATGCGGAACGCAAGGTGTATCCTGTGCGGGTGGCGTTTGGTGCGTCGGGTGATGCACTGATTGCGAATGTCGCGTTGGAGGGAACAAGTCACGCACCGATTGATTTTATTATCAAGGGTGATATTCCCGATATGGCGGCGGTGGGGCGTTTGCTGAATATGAATCTGTCGACCATTCCCACGGTCAAGGTGAATATGGCGGGTGGTCTGGACAGGACGAAATTGACCTTGCGCAAATCATCAATCGCGGTGCGTGGCAATGAATTGACTGTGTCGGGCAGTTGGGATTTCGGCACACCGCGCCAGACGATAAATCTGGATTTGTCGTCAAAGTCAATCAATCTGGTTCAGGTTTTCCCAACATGGTATGACGGCAAATGGGTGCGCCCAGACAGGGAACTGAACGCATTCAAAGATACACCGCTGTTTGGGCGCGAATTGTCGCAATTTAATATAAAGTTGCGTGCCAAGATAAATAACCTGATTGTGTATCGTGACTTGGATTTACGCGACATTGATTTGACGGCGAAGTTGATTGACCATGTTGCACGCGTTGATGGCACGCTGTCTATGGGGGGCGGGCAAATAGAATTGGCGGCCGATGGCCAGATTGATGGTGAAGGGCGCATTTTTGCCAAGGCCGCCGGTCGTGGTCGCAACGTTTCGATTGGCCAGATTTTGACAGAGGTTCGCGAAACAGATCTGATTTCTGAATTGCCGACGAATTTTGATGTGTACTTGGAAGGGAATGGTACAAACCTGTCTGAATTGATGTCGACGGTAACAGGGCCGGTGCAAATTAAATCTGCCGATGGTGGGTATGCGTATTCGACATTGGTATCATATATGTACGGGACGGATTTCTTGACGACATTGCGTCATGCAATTCAAGATTCACTGAGTTCGGAAAAGAAACACAATCGAATCAAGATAAAGTGTGTCGCACTGAATGCAAAGTTGCGTAATGGTGTCTTTGATACGCAACAGGGCGTGGCCGTCGAAACAAATGCAATCAATTTGCGTTTGGCGGGCCAGTTGAATTTGGGTGCGGAACGCTTGAAAATGGCGTTGACGACCGTGCCGGTGCGTGGGCTGAAACTGTCGTTGACGGGCAATGTTGTAAATTCCATAGAAATAACTGGAAATTTGGCAGAACCTGATATAAAAATAAGCGGCGCGGCCGTCGCAGGCAAGGTTGCATCGGCAACTGGACTGGGGCTGTTGCTTGCGCCATTGACCGGCGGGATTGGACTCGTCGCGGGTGCGGGCGTTGGATTGCTGGCTGGGGACTTGTTGGAAAACTGGCTGGCGGACGATCACCCGTGTGAAACGGCAATGCAGCGTGGTGCGCCGTCGTCACGTGATGACCCAGAATGGCTGGGGTTGCCGGTTGGTGACCTGCAATCAACGGTTATGAAAACAGATGTAACAACACAACAAGAACAAGAAACAAAAGGAAAGGCAGAAAATGTTTAATTGGTTGGGTTTGATTCAGATTTTAATTATTGCGGCAATCGTATGGTTGTTTTATCGCAGTTTTATTGAAAACACATCATCGGAAAAAATGGTGCGCGGTCTGTTGGGACTGGCGGGCCTGTGGGTGCTGAGTTTTGTTTTAACATGGGCGCATTTGGATTTGTTGGGTGCATTCTTGCACTGGACGGCATTGTTCTTGTCATTGGGTTTGATTGTTATTTTTCAACCAGAATTGCGCAAGTTTATGGCATTGTTGGGCAATATCGAGGGGTGGTCGCGCATGATTCACAAGGGTGGCGTTGCCACGCGTGATACGGGCGCATTGGACGCGATTTGCAGTGCGGTTGAATATATGTCGAACAAGCACACTGGTGCACTGATTGTATTCCCAACCACATTGGACGAAAGTGCGATTGATAAAAAGGGTGTGCGTGTTGATGCCGTGATTACCAGTGAATTGTTGCTGACAATATTCTTTAACAAGACGCCTTTGCATGACGGTGCGGTTATTATTGAACATGGACGCATTGCGTATGCGGGTGCTATTTTACCGTTGTCGCAAAATAATCTGAATTGGAAATACGGCACACGTCATCGTGCGGCATTGGGACTGTCAGAGGTTTCACGTGCAACCGTATTGGTGGTATCCGAAGAAAGCGGGGATATTTCCATCGCAGAAAAGGGCAAGTTCACCAAGTACGACGATATCAAGAAATTACGCGCAAAGTTGGACAAGGTGTTGTCTAAATAAAATTCCGCCCGTTTGGGCGGTCTTTTGTTGGTTGACGGGTTTGTGTTTTTGTCCAGATTTCTAGGTTGTATTTACCCTTGCACCGAATCGGCATTTTTTGGTAAACTTATAAAAAAGAATGTAGGAAACCATAAGATACCTAGGAGCAAAATAATGGAATTTTCGGTATTTCGTCAGGTTTTAATACGTGCGCTGGGGCATATGCAGTCCATCGTGGAAAAGCGCGCGACATTGCCGATATTGATGAATGTAAAGTTAGAGGTTGCAGACGATTTGATTTTGTCTGCGACAAACGTTGATTTGGAATTGGTTGAACATGTTGCGGCCGATATCACATTGGGGGGCAAGACAACAGTTCCTGTCCAGATGTTGTATGATATCGTTCGTAAATTGCCAGATGACGCAGAAATCACATTCAAACAGAATGGAGACCAGTTGGTTGTGTCCAGTGGTCGTGCGGTATTCCGTTTGCCAACATTGCCGGCGGAAAATTTCCCAGCCATGGCGGGCAGCAATTTAACCACCAAGTTCCAGATGACAACGGGCGATTTGGCACACCTGATAAACCAGACCAAATTTGCAATTCCAACAGACGACGTACGTTATCACTTGGGCGGTATTTATTTCCATATCGCGGACGAAGGCAAAGAAAAAATGCTGACCGCGGTTGCAACCGATGCCCAACGTATGGCTTTGTGCGCGATGCCAGCCCCCGCGGGCAGTGCAGAAATGCCGGCGGTTATTTTGCCACGTCGCGTAATTGGCGAATTGTCCAAGTTATTGGAAGATGCAACGGTTGATGATGTCACGGTTGAATTGTCCGATACCAAGGCGCGTTTCACAGTTGGTGCGGCAATTTTGACCAGCAAACTGGTTGATGCCCAGTATCCAAACTATCGCGTTGTAATTCCAAAGGGCAATGACAAGATTGCCGTTCTGGACAGAAAACAATTTTTGAACGCTGTTGACTTGGTATCTGTCGCCAGTGTTGATAAAACAAAATCTGTTCAGTTGACATATTCCATGAACAAATTGGTCGTCAATGCGTCCAGCCCAGATGCCGGTACGGCAACACAGGAATTGGACATTGAATACAATGGCGATGCATCGTTCACGGTTACATTTAATGTAAAGTTCTTGATGGACGTCGCCGGTCAGGTCGAAGGGGACAAATTCCAAATGGAAATGCAAGACCCACTGTCGCCGACGATTATCAAATCGACAGACAAGAACACCGATGCGTTGTTCATCTTGATGCCGATGAGAATGTAATCAAAAATGCAATAAAACGCCCCGTTTGGGGCGTTTTTTATTGCCCGATTCGTTTGCATTGCGGATTTTTTCTGATAAGATTGCCGCTTGAAACCCAAGGATATAGAAGATGACAATAGCAGAAATTGCGCCGGGGAAATTACCCCCAAAGAAGATGAACGCAATTATAGAAGTTCCAGAAAATGGATTTGTAAAATACGAAATTGATAAAGAAACCGGATTGCCACGCGTGGACAGAATCTTACACGCACCAATGGCATATCCTGCAAACTATGGATATTTCCCAGGGACACTGGGCGATGACGGCGACCCGTTGGATTGTGTGGTTGTGTGTAATGCGCCACTGCGTCCCGGTGTTTTGATTGAGGTTCGTCCAATCGGCGCACTGATTATGGAAGATCAGGCGGGCGGTGATGAAAAAATCATCTGCGTGCCACTGGACAGAATTGACCCGTTTTACACCAATACGGAATACGTTGAACAGTTGCCGGAAATCTTGCGTTCCAAGATTGAATACTTTTTCCAGCACTACAAGGACTTGCAACCAAATTCTTGGTCCAAGGTATCTGGTTGGGCGGATCGTGATGCGGCCGATAAACTGATTATGGACAGTATCGACCGCTATTGGGCGCACAAGCGTACGGCGCAATAAAAATCTTGCATCGGCGCGGCTGCGTTTTTATAATTCAAACGCAAAAATCAAAGAGGTATAACAATGGCATCATATATTGCAAATGATATGCGCGTTGGTTGGGTGATTTCACACAACGGACGTCGTTATTCCGTTACATCAATCACCAAGGTAAAACCGGGCAAGGGCGGTGCTTTTGTTCAGGCCGATTTGCGTGATATTGATTCTGGCAACAAGGGCGGCGATCGCTGGCGTGCCGAAGACAAAGTTGAAAAACTGATGGTCGAAGATTTCGATTGCCAGTATTTGTATTCTGATGGTACAGATGCGTTCTTTATGAACCTGTCTGACTATGAACAGTTTACAATGCCGGTTGAATCGTTGGGCGAACAGATGAAATTCTTGGCCCCAGAAATGGAGGTTAAAGCCAACTTCGTAGAAGGCAAACCTGTATCGATTTCATTGCCAAAGACCGTTATCGCAACTGTCGAAGAAACAGAACCTGCGTTAAAGGGTCAGACCGCATCCAGCAGTGGCGGCAAACCAGCTGTGTTGGACAATGGTATTCGCGTCCAAGTTCCTTTGTTTGTTGAAACCGGTGAAAAAATCGTGGTGAATACTGAAACTTTGGAATACGTTGAACGCGCCAAATAAATTATAACGGCACATCTGGCGGGCGTGGCGGCGGCTCGTGTATGTTCAATACACTTCGCCTTCGTCGCACCCACCATCTGCACCGTTCTAATTTTTTTTGAAATAATAAAACCACGCGCCATTGTGGCGCGTGGTTTGTTAAAAGCTGTCGTCGGGGTTGTAAGTTGATCGTTCTTCTGGCCCAGTTGGCTCTTCTCTTGGGTCGTTTATTTCGATTTCTATTTGATCAATTTGGCTTGGGTCGGGTTCGTCATACATTGTGTACTCCTTTTGTTATAAAGTTATCATTCCAAATTTTTTGCAAATCAGAACTTATCTCTGGCCCTTGGGTCAGGATTGATGCCGGCGGGGTAAAGAAATCTTTTGTGGCGTCAATGATGTTTGATTTTGTCATTTGGTCATTTATGTACATTTCACCCATCAGGTCGTAAAGTGTGCCATATTGATGCCAATGTTCCAACAGTTTTCCACAGCGTTTTGATGCGGATTCCATGATGTCGGCAAATTGTAATTTCATCAGCATGCGCAGCCGCGCAACATCGTCATCGGAAATTTCGGGTTTCATGCGCGCAGTGGCACATTCGCGCGCGATTGCTGCAATGATGGTATCAATATTTTGTGGACTGGTTGATGTATTTATTGTATTTGCGTACACATTTGTGTGGCCAAAATGTGTGGTGGATACCCCATAGGTCAATCCTAGTTTGTTGCGCAGAATTTCGTACAATTTTTTTCCCAACAAGAAACTGAATCTGTTCGCAGCCAGTGTTTGGGGTCTATGTTGTAAATCAGTGGGAATTGTATTTTCAAACGCAAAGCGCAATTGAATGTTTGCCTGATTGTTTTTTGGATTATGTGCAACGATTGGTATAATTTTTTGTTGTGTGTGATGCACTGGGAATGATGGAACCCATCCGAATAATTGTTCCAAATGTTGTAATGTTTTTTCTGAGTCAATGATTTTCCCAGATATGCAGATGGTCATATTTTGTGCAGACAATATTTTATAAAAATAATATACCAGTTGTTCGCGTGAAAATGATTTTATAGTATCTGGCGTCCCAAGGAGATTATGTGTGCCAAATAGTTTTTCATAGGAAAATATATTAAACGTGGACACATTATCCATCGTTTTACGTCTGTATTCGTCCAGAATCACGCCGCGTTCAATTTCAATCTTGTGTTGGTCAAACAGGGAATCGCGCAACTGTTCCGAAAATAGTTCTAATAATTTATTCAGGTTTTCAGCCAGTACGCGTCCAAATAAACACAGTTTGTCATATGTCGTTCCTGCATTGCGCGATGCGCCGATAGAGGCGGCGATGTTGGTGGTTATGTCGTTGGTGTCTGGATGTAGGCGTGTTCCCTTGGACAACATGTGTTCAATGAAATGCGTGATACCAAATTCTGTGCCGGTGGTTTCGTCATTTGCCCCAGAATGTATGTTGATTTCAACGTGAGTTGTCGCAATGTCAAAATCGTCCAGAATAACATTCAGACCATTTGATAATTTGTAAATACTAGGAGTGTATTGCATTATGGTGAAAAAGTTGTGTATTGGCTGGTGTTCCCAGCCAATACAAATTATCTGATTTTGTAGTGATTTGTTCTTGCAATACGCTTGACACTATTATTGTATTGGGCAAGTAATGGCAAAATGTTTCTTTTGTTTTTCATTTCAATCCATTGGCCATCGGTGTCCTCAATCATAATTCCGCAGGTCGGTGTATCTGGTAAGTCTGTTCCGGCGCATGGCTCAACATCCAGAGCGTCGCATTTCATATAAGGTTTCTTCTTCTGCATCAAAAGAATGTAGTTCATGGTAGTTCCTCTTTTGTTGTTGTAGTTTTTTGTTAATCTACATTTGAAATGCTAAATTTCTATATAAATTGGTGCAAGCAACAAAAGAGTTCTAATCAAAAATAAACAGATTGAAAATAGGTTTATTTATGTAAGAATGAACATATATCGCCCCTAAAAATTTGCCTCTTTTTACAATTTGTTATCAGAACCCATGATGTTTTTGATTTCATCTATGCAATTATCATAGATGTTCTGGCGGGCGGGCTTCAAAAAGTCGCGTGGGTTAAACATTTCGGGGTGCTGGGCCAGTGTCGCGCGTACACCCGCGGTGAATGCCAAACGTGAATCGCTGTCCACATTTATCTTGCAAATATTCATTTCGGTTGCGGCACGTAATTGATGTGGGTCGATGCCCAATGCGCCCGACATTTTGCCGCCAAACGTGTCGATTATCTTTACAAAGTTTTGTGGAATGCTGCTTGCGCCATGCAAGACCAACGGAAATTCTGGTAATTGTTTGGCGATTTCGTCCAAGATGTCCAAACGTAATTCTTCGTTTTCGTTTTTGCGTTTGTATGCGCCGTGGCTGGTGCCGATGGCGATGGCCAATGAATCAATGCCGGTGGCGTTTACAAATTTAATCACGTCGGCGGGGTTGGTGTAACTGGAATGATCAGAAAAAGTATTTTCGTCTTCGATTCCTGATATTGTGCCCAGTTCTGCCTCGACCGATGCGTCGTATTTGTGTGCCAATTCTGCGACGCGACGCGACAGTTCGACATTTTCGTCAAATGGCAATTTGCTGGCGTCAATCATCACAGATGAAAATCCCAGTTCCAATGCTGTTTTGCATGCGTCAAAACTGCCGCCGTGATCCAAGTGCAATGTGATACGTTCATCTGGGCGAATGTTTGCGCCGCGTATCATTCCCATCAGCATGTCGCCGCCCATGTATTTCAACGCGGATTCAGATATGGCCAGAATAACCGGACTGTGCGTGTCGCGTGCGGCGGACAAAATCGCCTGCATGGTTTCCATGTTGTAAAAGTTAAATGCCGGCACGGCATAGTGGCGACGAATTGCGTCGGCAAATGTCGCGCGTGTGTTTGTTAAACCAAATTCAGAATATTTCATGGTGCGTGTTTCCTTTTTTCTGGGGGTAATTATACCACATTTGTGGCGCGGGTGCGATGGCTGATTTTTATCGGCTGCTTGACAACGCGCGGTTTTGTGCAACAATAATAGCAACGAATCGGGGAGCGGTCAGAGAGTCAAACAGACAAAAGCACAAGGGACGCGTTATGAAAAAAGTTCTGGTTTCTGTTTTTGCATTGGCAGCGTTGGCCGCATGCAGCAGTTATGATTATTACAAAG
This sequence comes from Pseudomonadota bacterium, assembly GCA_030531915.1. Lineage (GTDB taxonomy): Bacteria > Pseudomonadota > Alphaproteobacteria > Rs-D84 > Rs-D84 > Enterousia. The sequence goes on along the minus strand of JAUNMD010000016.1, from coordinate 5,387 downwards.
GTGGTATTCAGTACACCCAAGATGGCGAAGATTGCATCTATGAAATGGGTGAACAGGGTAAACACTTTACAAATTCAATTTATGATATGAACAATGGCAAACGCATTGTTTATCGCAACACCCGTTGTGCGGATTTGTATGCCCGTGACAATATGGGTCAGGCCCCACGTCGTGATCGCCAGATTATCGTTCCGGCCGCGCGCGAGGTTGAGGTCGCCCCATCATGTGGTTGCAAGGCATGCAATCAGCCCGTTTTGAAACGTCGCTATGTGATTGTTGCAGAATAATAAAAACGCGCCATTGGCGCGTTTTTTTAGAGCATAGATAATAGATATTTGTGCATGCCGTGTGGCGTGCACATTTGTTTATATAAAATATGTTTGAATGGGGGCGGGATTTGTGATAAAATTGTGACAAAAGGAAAGGGGTTTTATATGAAAAAACTGTTTAACAAGGCAAATTTTGCACTGATTGGTATGATGGCGGCTGTGCCGGCAATGGCTGCGCCAGCGGGCAGCAATAACGGTTTGTGTGATTTGATTCAGCAAATGTATGGCGTATTCACAACATTGCGTACATTGGCGTTTGTCGGTGCTGCATTTGTTATCGCCGGTTGGGCATGGGGTTACATTTCCAAGGGCGAGGTTAAAAAGGACGATTTGAAGGACAAAGGTACTGGTATGCTGGTTGGCTTTGTAATGCTGTTCGGTATCGGTGTTGTCCTGTCGGTCTTCCTGAGCGAGAGTACAATGCAGAGCATTGGTTGCCAGGATATTATATTGGGTTGGTAATCAGGGAAATAAAATTAAAAAGGGCGACCGATTGGTCGCCTGTTTTTTTATATATGCCACGCCGTGGGGTGGGGCGTTTTTTTTGTTCCTGATATGGATTATTTATTTTCTTCGATGTTCGCCAATGAAAATAATACCGATGATATCAATGATTGATATGGGACGTGTTGTTGTTCGGCCAACTGTTTAATTCTGTCCAGAATGGGACGTGGAATCCGCATGTTTATAACGCAATCCGACTTGTTAAAAGTGCGGTACGCGGCGTATTCACGCAGTAATGATTCAATGTTCATTATGAACAACTGCTGCATAACATTTGGCATAGACGAACTCCTATACTAAATACAATACTTACGTCTTTACAGGTGACTATAACATTGTGTTGACGTTTGTCAATACAAATGTGAATACGGCTGTAATTACCGTTGTAATCACGGGTGTGATGGCGGCTGTGTATGCGGTTGTGCAGATAATAGATATTTGATTTTTGGGATTCTTGTGTGTAGAATTAAACGCATATTTATGGAAAGGATTTTTTATTATGTTCAAGAAGATATTATCTGTATTTATGGTGTGTGCGCTGGTGTTTGGCGCGGCGCGTGCGGAATTAAAGGTTGATATTGTTGCGGGCGCGACCGAGCCGATTTCAATCGCTGTACAAAAGTTTGAGGTTGTCGGTACTGCATCGCCCAAGGACGCGGCAATGATACGCGAGGTTGTTGAAAATGATTTGAAGACGACGGGGCTGTTTCGCATTGCAAATCATGATGCGTTTCCTGAATATGTAAAAATGGGCGATATGCCTAAATTTAACCTGTGGTCGGCGATAAAGGCACAGGTCTTGGTTCAGGCAAAGTTGTATGCCGAGGCAGGCAATCGGTATAAACTGGAATTTTATGTTTGGGATGTTGCCGGCAAAGAACAGATAGAGGCCCAATCGTTGGTTTCGTCCAAGAAGTCCGCGCGTCGTTTGGCGCATATTATGGCCGACGCCATTTATGAACGTTTAACGGGCGAGGTTGGCTATTTCGACACTCAAATCGTATTTATTGCCGAAACAGGGCCGGTGAATGACCGTGTAAAGCGTCTGGCAATTATGGATCAGGACGGCTATGGTTTACGCTATTTATCAGATGAAAAGACATTTGTGATGTCGCCACACTTTTCGCCAAATATGCAGACCGTTGTGTTCTTGTCATATCGTAATGATGACCCGATGGTTTGGACATTGGATTTGAACACGGGTGAACAGCGTCGTCTGGGACAATTTGGTGGTATGAGTTTTGCCCCGCGTTTTTCGCCCGATGGTTCGCGTATTGCATTGTCGCTGGTGAAAAATGGCATTACGCATATTTATGAATATGACATTGAATCCAAAAAATTGCGCCAGTTGACGTTTGGCAATTCGCTGAACACCAGCCCGTCTTATTCGCCTGATGGTAAAAAAATGGTCTTTAATTCGGATCGCAGTGGTAATCAGCAAATCTGGATTATGGATTTAGACACATTGGACGCGACGCGCCTGACTTATGGGGCGGGGCGGTATGCGACGCCGGCGTGGTCGCCCGATGGTCAATTTATCGCGTTTACCAAGATGGCGGACGACACATTCTATATCGGTATTATGGATCCGCGTGGTCGCCACGAAAAAATCTTGGCGGGCGGCTGGTATATGGAAGCCCCATCGTGGGCCCCAGGGTCACGTCGCATCGTGTACTATGAAACAGAAAAGGCGTTGGACGACATCGAACGTATCAGCCATATTCGCAGTGTTGATATCACGGGGCAGAATGTGTATGACATTGAATTGCCTGAACATGTGAATGGGGTTGAACCAACATGGTCGCCACGTTTGCCATAAAAAATGCGCCATTGGCGCATTTTTTAGAGCACAGATAATAGCGCATAGATAATAGATGTTCAGGATAGTTTCGTTTTTGGTGGCTTTATTCGTTACTGGTGTGGCGTATGCCACACCGGCCGAGGTTTCGTATATTATTGATGGTGATACATTTGCGGCGCGCGTGATGTTGGCGGACGATACAAAAATTACGGTGCGTGTACGTCTGATAAATGTTGATACGCCCGAAATCCACGGCGAATGTGAATCTGAGATTCGCGCGGCCTTTGCGGCCAAGGCGCGTTTGGCAGAATTATTGCCGGTGGGGTCGGTTGCCGAATTGCGTGATATCAAGGACGATAAATATCTGGGGCGAATTGACGCACGTGTTCTGACGTCTGATGGACGCGATGTTGGCAAAGTTTTAATTCATGAAAAATTGGGTCGGGCATACAGTGGGGGGCATCGCGACGGCTGGTGTAAATAAAAATCACGCAGAATCTATTATCTAAAAACGCCTTGCGGGCGTTTTTTATTTACAGTATAATACAGATGCCCAGCGGGTGTTCCGCAGGGCGAGGACTTGAAACCTCTCTTATAACGTTATGCATTGCGTAAATATGCAAATAAAACTCCGCCCACTGTGGGTTGGAGGGTGGTGAATATATTGAATAAGCCCGCTATTTTATAAGATAGTTTCAAGCCTCCAACCGCCTTAAACAATTTAAGGTGGTTTTTCGTATGAAAAATACGCACGGGAGGCGTTTTTGAAATGAGAATCCATTTGTTGTTATGCTCGATTGTGGCGGGCTTTGTTATGTCTGTGTTTCTTGTGTCCGGTGTGGGTGCGGCCACGTGTTGGACAAACAAATGCAGCGGGACATATACGTTGGCATCATCGTGTTCTGATGTTTTGTGTAATACATGTAAAAATAAATCACTGACGAATGATAACGGCGTTACGGTCATATACCCACAATGGGTCGAGACCACATGCAGTGTAACCAATGTACTGAATTGCACGTGTAAATCAGGTATAACGCAATATGAATGCGCCGCGGGGTATTATGGTACGGCAACGTCCAGCAGTGCGGGGTGCACAAAATGTCCCGCCAATGCAACATGCGCGGGTGGGAATGATTCAACATATTCTTGTAATGTTGGATACTGGGCCACCACGGAAACGGTCAAGGTTGGGTCGTTGTCTGTTACCACCAAGGTATGCAAGGCGTGCCCTGCGAATGCAATATGTGCAGGTGGCAGTGAAACATTCAAATGCATGGCGGGGTATTATTCTGTTATATCGCGTGATACATCTGGCAAGTCAGAGAGAACGTGCGTACGTTGTCCCGCGCAAGACGGTGTGTATGGCACAACGACGATTGGTGCGACAACAATCAAAGCGTGCTTTATGCCCGCAAACAAAAGTTTTTTGGATTCCACAGGTGTGTTTATGTACACAAATGATTGTGCGTATTCTGGGGCAACGGTCATCAACTGATAATATATTTACGCGCTGTGGCGATTGATTGCCGCGCTGATTTCGTCCAGTGTTGCATTGCATGGCAGGGTTGGTTCGAACCATACATTTGCCGTGCCGGCGCGAATACGACCGCGTTTTGGCCAATACAGGCCGGCGTCCGTGCCAACGGGTATAATTGGCAACTTTAATTCATGGGCCAAGAATAACAGCCCGCGACGCAGTTGGGGACGTGCCCCTGGTTTGACACGTGTGCCCTCTGGAAAAATGACCAATGTTTGGCCGTCCATGATTTTTTTTGCGACGGCGTGTGATAATTTCTTCATATTGGTTGCGCCGCGCGCGCGATTGACCGGTTGCAGGCCCATGCGCCAAAATGCCCAACCGTAAATTGGCAACCACATCAATTCGCGTTTTACAATAAAGAATGAATTAGGAATATGGGTTGATAAAATCGCAATTTCCAGCACAGACATATGCTTGGCGGCAATAATCGCCTTGCCATCGTTGCGGGCGTTTTCGTCGGGTGCGAATGGAATACCGTTTTCTTCGGTTGGGGGACAATGGATTTCATATTTAATGCCCGCCACAATGCGTGCCAGCACCAGCACGCCACGTGCGCACGTCAGTACCAAGAAATCGTTCAATGGTTTATAAACCAAACCAACCAAAATAATCGGCGACCAAATGATATAGTGCAGTGCTAATACCAGTTTGAACATAATTGTGCGAAACATTTTACCCCTCTTTGATTCCCAGCAGTGTTACGATATATTTTATGTATTCCGTTGTCCAGCGTTCCAACCGGCGTGGCGCGGGCATTCCCGACAGGCGTGTTGGGCACGCGACGATTTCAACATTTGGTAATTCACCGCGCAACAAATATTGCGCACGGTTCATGTGATCTTCGGTTGTAATCAGAACAATTCTGTCCAGACCTGCGCGTGTGACGATGTCGCGAATTGCGCGTGCGTTTTGGTATGTGGATTTAGAATCTGATTCAATGGTGACGCGACGTGTCATTTCATATGACCCTTCGGCACCCGCGCCAATAATGTACAGGTCGGCGTCCGGATACGTGCGCAACATGCGCATTGCAAATGGTATGCGACGCATATCACCGGTCAGTACAAATATACTGTCGTCGGGCAAAATTGTACCGCATTGTGTTGGTGACATACTTTTGAAAATCATGCCGCCAATCACAAACATGGCCAGAAATAACAAAGACGGTGTTAAAATTTTCATCAGTCGTTTGCCAAAATCTTTAATGTTG
>JAUNMD010000121.1 GCA_030531915.1 Pseudomonadota bacterium | reverse complement strand
CACCTCCTTTAATCTGCCCCTATCGGACCGCGATTTCGGCGCGGCAAATTGCCCTCAAAATGCCCGCGTTTTGCCCTCCCAGCCAAAAATTCTGCGGTCGATGGAGGGCAAGCGGTACCGCAATGGCAAGCCATCGCCTGTCTTGACCTATAAGGGCTGGACGCTGGCTGCGTGGGCGGACAAAAATAAGGACGCACCCTAATCGGGTACGTCCGTATTTTGTCCGTCGGCAAGCTTGCGGTAAGCCCGGCGGCGGAGCTTGGCGAGGCCGTCCACGCTCATGTGGAGCTGGGCGGCAACCTGCACGAGGGATCGCCTTCGCACGTCACACTCGATGAGGCATGCCATCTCATCGGGCGGCAGGTCATAGGATTGGATGTAGGATATGGCCCGGCGCGGGGCCATTGCGGAGAGCTGCGCGCGGATCGCTCGGTGCTGGGTGTCCATAGGCAAACGCCGAGGCTTGCAGAGCGCTTGCGCGGAGAGCCGTTGCAGATCGGCCCCGCCTTTCACTCCTTTCCGTACCCGATTCGGGCACCGTTATTTTGCCGCTCGCTGGATCATCGCCGCGGCTTCCTGCCGCGTGAGAAGCCCCTGCGGGGCGCTGCCGTCCGTGATGCCCGCCGCCTTTGCCGCCGCCCAGTCCGCCGCCGCCCACGTGGAGACGGGCTTGGTGCGCAACTGCGCAAGGTAGCTATCCATCATTTTGTTGAATGTTGCCTGATCCATGTACTCCTCCATTTCAGGCGGGAGCTTGCCCGCCAAAATCATGCTGCCGGTATGCTTGAGATGATTATCCCATTGGAAATGCGGCTTATCGGGGAATTTTTTCCAGTCTCCGCCCCACGAAAAGCCGATTTGCTTTCCGATCTGCCCGCAGCGGGCGAAAAACGACGCATCATCATACTCATGCCCCTTGACATTCTTGCAGATATCGAAGGCCAGCCCCGCTTTGATGCTGTGGAATGTCGGGCGCGTCGCAGTCTTCGCCGCATAGCCCTTTTCGGCTAAATCGCGCTGGTATTCATCGTCCCGGACCGTCTCCGTAATGAGCACGGGCAGGCCCGCCTCTTTGCAAAGATCGAGGAAAATGATGCAATTTGCCCGAACGTCCGCCCGCAGATCGGCGATATCCCTGCTATGATACATCGTCACTCCCCCTTTGCGTCGATCGCATCCTGCCCTTTCTGGCTCTGCGTGCCAAAATAGAACGCGATGACCACGGAGAAGATCGTCATGAACTCCTGCCCGCTGATCTTGCCGACGATAAAGCCGTAGAGAAATCCCGCCGTAAGCGCAATGGTAGAGATGCTCTTCACACTCAGAAGATTTGCAAGGCGCTTTTTCATCAGTTCACTCATATTACTCATCCTTTCCCTTGATTTTGATCCCGGCAAGGAGGGCGAGCTCCGCCGTCCAAGCCGTAAACCATGCTACTGTAAGGCTATCCGGTACGGCCTTATCGCAGGCCGTGAGGATCAGAGCGGCGACGCAGTACCAGAGGAGGTTGACGATCGCCGCGATGAGGTACTTGTCGCGCTTCTTGAGCGTTTTCACGGCGCGTCCTCCTTGGCCTCAAGGTCTGCAATGCGGTGATTGATGACCTTGATCTGCTCCTCGATTACCGGCATGCGGCGGGCAAAATTGTTATGCTCGCGCACCTCGCGGGTCAGCTCGGCAAGTTTCTCCTCGGTGACAGCCTGCGTCTTGCCGTTGGCGATCAGCACGCCGATAAGCGTCAGACCTCCGGTGATGATTGCACAGATAATTGTCTCTGTCATATCGGTCTCTCTTTCTGCACGAGATCAAGTCGGAGCTCGTGCGGGGATATTACTCTGCGTTATCGCTCGAGACGAGCATAAAATACTGGCCGACGAGTTCGTGCGGGAGGTACTGGAGCGTCACCTTGCCGCCGGACGCCTCGCCGGTGCGGGCGCAGCGATAGATCGCGTTGTCCTCGGGGTCGAGGTAGTGCTTGCCGTACTCATATTCCATGCCGCGCGCGGCGGGGATTGGATCATCCAGCGTACCCGCGTGGGTGACGTTCACGACCGTCCATAGGGCGGGCGTGAGCGAGGGATTCCAGCCCTCCTGCGAAGTGTGCGCCTGCGTGCAGCGGTAG
>JAUNMD010000120.1 GCA_030531915.1 Pseudomonadota bacterium | reverse complement strand
GTGGTGCGGTACGTCCGACGCGCCGCGCAGCTCGACGCCCGTCGGCACGCGGAGGTCGCCGTGGAAGCGGTAGAGGCCCGCCGGGACGTAGACCGTGCCACCGCCGCGCGCCGCCGCCGCATCCAGCGCCTTCTGGAAGGCGGCGGCGTTGTCGTCCTGCGCGGGGGAGGCGCCGAACGCCGTCACGTCCAGGAAGGTCTTTCCGGTCAGGTTCGGGAAGGTGGGCGGTTCGGGGCGGATCGGGCGTCCCCCGCCCGCGACGACGGTCGCCGAACGGCCCGTCTCGAAGGGCCTGCCCGCGAAGCGGCAGGCCTGGAACTGGACAATCGAATTGAAGGCGTCGCCGAAGCGGACCGTCTCCGCGTCCCCCGCGAGGCGGCAGTCGTAGACGGCGAGCCCCACGCCGTTGAGGGCGACGGCATCGAGCGCCACGCCGCAGTCCCGCACGTCGGAATCCGCCATCACCGCGTTCGTGAGCCCCCGCGCCCCCTTGTGGAAGCGGATGCCCGTCGCGTAGCCCTCGACCGTCAGCTTCCAGATGAACTCCCAGTCGCTGCGGCCGTAGTCGGCGCCAACCGTGTCGTGTCCGCGCAGCCAGGCGCGGAGCGCACCGGCGTCCGGCGCCCCCGGGAAGCCGCTCGCCGCCCAGACTGCGGGCGAGACCGTCACGTCGCTCACGCGCCCGATGTCCGTCGTCGAATCGATGGCGAAGCCCGTCCTGAGCGCGCAGATGCGCAGGTTGCGGAAGGTGTGGAGCTCGTTCCATTCGGGTCCGATCGCGAGGCCGCGCCAGACGTTGACGAACGTACAGTCCGCGACCGTCTGGTTGTCGTTCGGCACGGGCGCGCGCAGCACCGTGCGCACCGTCCACGGGTAGGGCACGGGGTTTTCAAGCCGCTGCTCCGGGTACCAGAAGACGAGCCCCGTCAGTCCCGCCCCCGGATTCAGGGAGACCGCCGCCGGACCCTCCGCGTCGCCGCGTCCGCCCACGATGCGCAGCACCGTGCCGGCGGACGGCCTTTCCGCCGCGTAGTCGCCGCGCAGCGTCACGCCCACCGGAACGACCACGGGCTTCGCAAGCGTGTACGCGCCCGCCGCGAGGAAGAGCGTGCCCCCGCCCTTCCGCCCCACGGCGTCCAGGCGCCCCTGCAGCGCCTCCGACACGTCGTCCTCCGCCTGCGCCGCAGGACGCATCACGTCCTCGGCCACCACGAGGTCGCGCGCGGGATGAACCGTCCGCACCACGACCGCCGACCGGGCGGCGACCGCCATGCAGACCACGAGAACTGAAGTCAGAACCATTTTCATGCCGAAGAGTATACCATATCCGTTCGTTAGGTTTCAGGTTTCAGGTGTTAGGTTTCAGCGCGTCCCTCCCCTGCGCGTCTCCCTTTCCACAAAATTCACAATTGACAGGGGGGTACGGAATGTTAAACTATGCACATCCTTTTCAATGCATTCAAATGAGAGGCTGCTGATGAAAGACGTACAGAGGACTGGTGGATGGAAACGGACGGCGTGGTTCCGGCACGCGGTGGCGGGCCTGGCCCTGGGGCTTGGCGCGGGCGGCGCGCTGCGGGCGGCGGACTTCCCCGCCACCGTGGACGGCGTGCTCACCCTTGACCTCGCCGCCGGCGTCACGAACACCTACACCGTCGCCCTGCCCGCCGCAACGACCCTCGTCAAGACCGGTCCCGGCTGCGCCATCCTCGGCGTCGCCTCCACCGCGTTCACGGGGAACGTGGACATCCGCGAGGGCACGCTCACGCTGGCCGACCACGACGCCGCCGGGTCGAACACGAAAATCGCCGTGACGGGCGACGCGGCGACCCTCCACCTCAACTTCCCGCGTCCCGCCGGGTCGGGCCAGTCCTCGGCCTTCTTCACCGGGCACGACGTCCCCATCCGGGGCGGGGGCGTGGACGGCCTGGGCGCGTTCCGCTACACCGCCACGTCGAGCGGCAACGACGACTCCATGCTGGACACGCTCACGCTCTCGGGCGACGCCGCCATCGCCATCCCCAGCCGTTTCGGCATCCAGAAGGCCCTCAACCTCAATGGCCACACGCTCACCCGCGTCGCCGGCAGTGCGCAGTGGATGTGGTACAACATCGGGTGTACCGTCG
>JAUNMD010000015.1 GCA_030531915.1 Pseudomonadota bacterium | reverse complement strand
GCGACCATGTGCCGTCAAGGCACAGTTTTAGTCGCATTTACTCTGACAAGTCACCGAAGTTATCATTTTAGATGCGGCTGTAGATTGCGGAAGTAAACGCACCCGAATTTCGAGGGTCGTTGTTTTCGTTCACCCATTGGGTGAAACATAAAAACCGAAGCAAAGCCCCGGTTTCATTTCCTCAAACGGCGATTCGCGTCATCCAACTGCCGAATTTAGAGTCATTTGTGTTTCCTCCTTGTTTGAGTGATCACAAATGTATTAGCAAATCCCGCGCCAACTCCCGCAAGGCCCCAAAACACGACTTTTAGATATGCCAAAAACCGCCAGCTGATCATCTTTGACCATCTGGCGGTTCAGTTTCTGCCCATCAGTATTATGGCATCAGCAACTTGCAATAGCCCGCCTATCCTTTCGGAGGTCAGTAATCCGAGCCGTAAACATCTCGACGACGGGTCTGAATTTTACAGCCAGACATTCGGGCAGCTTCTTCATCTCCGCTTCCAGAAGCTGGAGCTTAAGCGTGCATTTGGCAAGCTCGACAGTGTCAGTTCGCATCTTGGAACTGTCAGATGCATAGAGTGATTTTCGATGCTCCTCCAATGCCGCCTGAATCTCACACTCCGCCTGATATTCAGCCCGGTCCTTGTAGAACCGGGCAACTTGTGTCAGAGATTCAATGATTCCGCTTAATGAACTTCCAGCGGTCATTTATCGCCGTCCATAGCCTTCAAGATGACATCGATGACCTTGGCCTTCAGTTCGTCCGACCAGTCAGGATGGTCGTTGAGCTGGGTTTTGACGAAAGCCATCGCCTTGTCAAACCTCGAATGCCATTCCTCACTATCTGCTTTCCGCTTGTCAACGTAGGCCTTGGCATCGGCAGCGATGCGCTCAATGTCTGCCTTGATCGCAGCGACCTCGGCCTCCGACTTGGCCCTGATTTCGTAAATCCCCGCAATGGTCTTTGAGATGTCGATTATCCCGCTGACAGCCGCCTTTGCCATTTCCCCCCTGTCGGCCTGGGAGAACGTCGACTCGCTGACCGCGCCGCCGCCGTTGCCTGTCGTTGACGGCGACATCACTTCCGGCACAATGACCGAACGATGCGAAGAAGAGACCTGCAGATCATGCTTACCCATTTCAACCCTCCAGCTTGTTTTTTGCCGCAGCGAGCTTTTCGGAATCCGCTTTCAGCAATTTGATTTGATCGTTATCGTAGGTGTGACGCGACTCGTCAATCGACGTATCAATGACAGCCACGAGTTCCTTGTAGCACTCCTCGACACTCGCATAGTTCGACTTGCGGTAGTCGGCCACCATGCTCGTGTCAATTTCGGAGATAACCTTGTCCTTCCATCCGTCGACCGTTTCGCGCACCTTCCCCTTCAGCTCGTCCTGCCAATGACAGGCGTCCCAGGCGAAGAATGCCAACTCGACGGCCGCCTGGAGGCAGACCGTCATCGTCTGAACCGCCTTCTTGGTAAACATCTTTCCGATGGTCGTATAGACGTCCCGGCTGAACGTCTTGCCGAAAAGATGTCCGAGGTGCTTCACCCCCATCTTGACCAGATTCCCCACGCCGCTGGCAACACCGCCAACGCCGCTGACAGAACGCACGGCAGACGACGCAAGTTCGCCAGCCACCCTCTGCCCGATCCGGATGCCGAGATTTGTCAGCAACTTCCTCAATTGCGGATTCTCAACCGTTTGTGCGCGGTCGTTGAGGCGCTTGATCGCCCGGTCGGCCATCTCGGACAGCTCCTCGTCCATCTGGTCGAACACTTCCTTGATATAGGACTCGATGTCCCTCGCGACACCGGACGTACCGAAGGGAAGCACATGACCGTAGATGTACGCGGCGCACTGTTTGGCATCGACCCACTTGTTGGCCGAGTCGATTTCCGACTCCGCCTTGTCGATCAGCCTTTCAGCGGCACGAGAGAAGTGCTTCGGCAGTTCGCGGCTGATGCGATCCATGTATTTGTCGACAATCACATAGCACTTCTTCTCGTTCTCCTCAAAGGAGCGCTTTTGCTCAAGCAGTTCCTCCGTCGCCTCCCGCCCAAGATCGGCAACTGCAAGCTCACCGTCAATCTCGTCTATCCGCTGCTGCAGGATGGACTTGATCATGATCCGGAAACGCTCGTTGAGCGCCTGAGCACGTTCCTTCGAGAAGGCGACATTTGCGACGGTCTGCCACAGCTCGTCCGTCTTCGGAAGGACACTCTCGCCATCCGGCGTCGGCATTGCCGACTTGACGATCTGAAGCTGAACCTTGTCGTGAAGTATGTCTTCCGCATTGAGACGGATCTCCCGGATGCGCTTGTCGTCTTCCGTGGCACTCTCCGGTGCCCTGTTGACGACAAGAAGAACCGGCAATGCCCCGAACTGCTTACGCACATCGCTCACAAGATCCATCAGCAGCCGGTCGCTGGCCCCGAAGCCAACCTTGTAGGAAACCGGGAAAACGATCATATCGCTTTCGGGGAGAAATTCCTTGAGCACTTCGGCATGTTCGGCAATGATGGCGTTGAATCCGGGGGTGTCAAAGACGTTCAGACCGGCAAACCCGCTGCGGGCTTCCGGGATCTCGGCCTTAAGGCGCAAGAGGCCCTTGTCGGGGCGTTCCGAGAGAGCATTGAACTGCTCACGGGTAAGCTCTTCAATCGTCGCATCCCGGTTCACCGCCAGCAGACGCCGCTCTTTGGCGATGCCGTATTCAAGCCACGTCACCGTCCCTGTCGTCGGCTTGGCTCCAGCGGGAAGGAGCTTCTCGCCAAGGAACGAGTTGATGAGCGTAGACTTACCGCTTGACGTCTCACCGGCGAACGTAACAAAGCTGCGCGGATTTTCGATATGATTTGCGAGAAGCCGCATCGCAGGGACGAGCTTCCCGTCCTTCGACTTCTCAAGGATCTCCCAGTTCTCGTCAAGGAGATCGGACAACTGATTGTTATTCATCACGCCCCCTTCAGTTCATTGGCGATCTTCTCGAACTTTTCAGCGTCCTTAAGCGCAACCTTGGACTGCTTTTGCTTTTCACCCGCCGGCTGTTCGATAGCCGCGACGGCCTTGCGGAACTTATCGTCGGTCGCATCCTTCTGATCCTTGAGCCATTCGCGAATCATCGACTGCAGGTTGTCGGCGAACTTTGCATAGGCATCGTTATAAGTGGCCTTCAACTTGTCGGCATATTTTGCAGCCGCCGTAAAGAGCTCGTTCCTTGCCGTGTTCTTCTGGTTCTCGGCCTGAATCTCACGTGCCTGAGAGCCGCAGAAAGAGCCAAACACGCCTGCAAGCATAGTTGTGACCGCACCAGCCACTGTGCCAATCACAGTTCCGACTGGCCCGCCGATCATTGTGCCGACCGCAGCGCCAACCTTTACGCCCGCAAAAAAGCCTGTGACACCTCCAGCTATACCGCCAAAAAGCTTGTAGGTCTCGTGCACCTTCGTCTTTTCGGAGAACCCACCCTTTGGAGTCCCGACCTTAATCGCGCCGGAAACCGCCGAAGTGCAATCCTTTAGGTTGCCCAGCATGCGGGTTAGCTCGTTTGCCACATCGAGAAATGCGGGTTGAATCACGTTAAACACGTCTTGGCTTCCGCGATTGACGTGGTCGGCAAAGGCGCGATTCAACTGCTCGCCGCCAACAACGCCCTGGTCAATTGTCTCGCGGATTCCGTTGCGGAGGTTCTCAACGCACTTCTGGCACTCCGTGGCGATGAGATTGCGCAGGTCGCCCTCGCGGCCGGAGAGGTAGTCACGAGCCCCCCGGACCACCTTCGTGTTCGCATCGAGGATTTCTTCGACCTTCTTCTTCTCTTCGGCTATCTTGGCCCGCTCGTTCTCCGCATCGCCAAGGAGTTGCTCCGACCTTTCCTTCGCGATTTTCACCGCCGCAGTCAGCAATTCAATCGCCTGCGCCTTCTTGCCGTCGAGGACGTTCTTGCGCCAGTCTTTGGCAAATACCAGGACCTTGTCGCGGAAGGCGTTGATGCCGGACTTCTCCACCATCTGCGCGTCGCCCTGGCTCTGGCCCACAAACGCCCTGTAAACGCAGACAACATCGGGTTCGGAAATCGCGGATTTCGGCATTTTGAGGACATCTGCGATCTTGCCCAGCACCCTGTAGTTGTGTTCCTTGCCCTCCGTGACCTCTTCCTTCGACTCATCCGTCCACTGGTTCTGCACCCAGAACACCTTGCCCATCAACGGCAGCGCCCCCTGAATGAACACGGATTCGCTTTGCGTGATCGGCGGCACGGTACGGAGCATAAAGATTGCCGAAGAACACTTCTTGAGGTATTCGGTCGTCGTCTTCTGGTTCGCAGCCGTAATGCTTCCGACGCCAGGAAGATCGACAAAGACGATGCCTCCCTTGAGCATGTCGTGCTTCAAGGCAATCTCGATGTGGGAAACGCCCTTCTGATTCCCCGGATTGCATTCCTGATGAACGTAATCCCTCAGTCCCTCTTGCGAACAGGCGACCGTGCGGCGTTCCCCCGACGACATGACGACAAACGCCTCCGGTTTCGCCTTTTCGCCGTAGCGAACCACGGTCGGGATGCACGTTGTCTCGTCCGCATCAACGGGGAGGATGATGTCGCCAAACAAAACGGCATTGAGAAAGGTACTCTTCCCCGCGCCCTGAGTGCCCAAAACGGGTATGAGGCATTCGGAAGAACTCAGGTCCTCGACGCTTTTCGAGAATCGGAAATTGACATCTTTCGCATCAAGATAGCGTCCGAGCGTAGCCGCAATCTCTCTGTCCTTGTAGAACGAGACCAGATCCATCTTACTTCCTCCACTTCTTGGCTCCGCGCTTGTTTCCTGCCGCCTTGGCCTTCGAAACCTTCGCCTTGGGCTTGGCATCCGTCTTCTCGATCGGAGCCGCCTTCGGCGCGACACTTAACGCAGCCAAGAGCGCATCGAGCTTTGCCGCGATTGCGGTCTGCCCGTCCGCGATGCTGGCTACGCGGGAATAAATCGACTGCTGCGCGTCCTCAATCGACTTGACCCGACGCAGCAAATCGTCACTGCTGTCGTTCACGGCGTTGCCGAGCTTTTGAAGTTCCCTGCGGAGATCATCGTCGCCAGCGCCGCTTGAAGGTACGCCGTTCTCCAGCTTGCTCAGAGGGGACAGAAGTTCCGCGAACGTCTCCTGTAGCTGCCGAAGCGTCTGCTTCGTCTGCTCGTCAATAGACATCTTCACCTGTTCCATGCTCATTATTGGCCCTTTCTTACCTTTAACTGAGACAGATATCGGCCTGTCATGTGACGCCGCTCACCAGAGAGTTTGAATACATCCGAAATTTCTGCGACACAGCGCTGAAGTTCCACTTCCGACGCACGAATCGCCTTGTTGAAGTGCATTTCATGCAGAATTGCCGACCAATAAAGCTCGCGGTCGCAGACCATGACCTCAAACGCCTCACGTCCCTTAAGGGCATCGGCCATGATCATGAACATTTCCGTCGCCGCATCCACAAAGGAGTCTGCGATGTCGATTGACACATGCTCCCTCACGGAATCCATAACCCAGACAAGCTTTCCAGACTTGATGACGGAGTTGATGTATTTCGTCGGCTCGCCGCTGCCAAAGATCTTCCCCCGATAGCTACCAGCCTGTTCAGCATTGACGAGCAGGAACACAAGCGCTGTCGCGGACGGGAACTTTGTATCGGGGTCGTTGAAGTTAACGACCTGGACCTTGTCCTTCACGTAGTAAGAGACAAACCGTTCAAGTTTTTCGGGATCCCAGCCGCAGACCACAACCGATGGCATGTTTGCGCTTGTCACAACCGCGTTAAAGAACGCATAGGACTGCTCGAACGAGAGCTGATGCGCATAGTCAGCCACAAGCTTTATGTATTTGGGGATCTCGACTTCCGAAAACCGCTGACGCGCCGGAACCGCAACGCCGGATCCGTCCGCAGCGTTCTCAACGCTGACCAAGGCCTGTTCGTAGGCCAAGTCCCTGAACTCGGTCATCCTCTGAAGCAGCTTTTGGGCTTCGGCTGCGGGGATTGCCTGCCTTTGCTGATCCTCAAGGGACTTCTTTTTGGCGGCGACCTCTTCTTCAAGAACCTCAATCGCGAAGCCGGTGTTCTTGTCGAACGTGTCGATCTGCCCTTCAATGGCCCTTACGAAATTCGCGTAGGCTTTCTTAATGTTGGCGACAAGTTCCTCAATGTCGTATTCGGTCGACGTCACCGTTCGGTAATGCGTTTCATAACCGCAATCGTCATCGTTAGTCAGCCATCCCCATCCGCGGGCAAGCCAACCGCCAAGTCCTTTCTTCTTGACTTTATACTCCTCACGATGCCTAACCGTCTTCTGGGATGCCGCAATTGACACAACGGCACTTCTAAAGACCGACCTCCGAATAGTCTTGCTTTCATCAACACCGACTGCCTGGCAGCATTTGGCAGTCTGATCCTGAATCTGCGTAATGGAAGCACTGAAATAGGAGTTGAAGTCCTTGATGAGCTTCTCGAATTTCGCCTTGAGATCAACCACGCTGTCGGCAAGCGACTCCGGTCTCTTGTACTTGGAATCCCCGCTCGTTCCACTGAACAGCCACCTTGACGAGGTGACAAGATACTCCTGGTCAATGGTCTTCAGAAGTGTCTCACGTGCCGAATTGATTGACGAAATCCGGCGTTTAATCCCTTCATCAACCTCATCGCGGCTGCTTGTCAATTCCTCAAGACTCGACTGCCAGATTGCAACCGACCTTTTGGCCACCGTCCGCGCCTTGGCGTCTTTCGCATTCTCCGAAAGCTTGCCTTGCAGGGCTTCGCTCATTTCCTCGATGATGCGGGCGAGCTGCCTCACGCGCCGTCCAACACGCGCACCGGAATTGATCCTGATCTGCTCGTCGAGGACACGCCCAAGTTCCGCGAGATTCGTATCTTCCCATTTCGGGGCCTTCGCGGAAACCTGAACGACCGGCGCATTGCGAACGGACGCCTTTTTGGCGTTCGCGAGAAGTTTCTTCAGACGGATCTTATGCTCAATACGGATTTCGTCAACCGTCTTCTCGATGCCCTTCTTGGAAATCTTCGGCTCAATCGAGTCGATCTTGTTCTGGACAACGACAAGCGGCTTTTCGTCGGACGTGACATTATCGATGAATTCAAGATTCTTGGCATCCGAATCGCACTTGACGTTCGTAAGGAACATCACCATGTCGACCGTCGGAAGCACCAGCTTCATCGTGACTTCCTTGTGTTGGTCGAGTCCGTATGCGTCAAGACCGGGCGTGTCAATGATCACGAGATCGCGGTTGAAGCGGAATCCGGGAGCATGAACGCGGATTTCGTCAACTTGTTCGCGATTGTGCGGATTGAACTTCTCGTCCCCGTACATCTCAAGCACCGACCGGATCTTGTCGGCACTCCCGCGAATCCTTCGAGTTTCCTTCTCGGCGTCCGCGCTAAAGACGATCTCCCCTTCCGCAACCTTGTCCCACCCGCACAGCACCTGCTTGCTGGAACTCGGCCCGACTCGCGTCGGCAACATCGGGGCACCCAGAACAGCATTCATCAAAGTGGACTTGCCGCTTGATGTAATGCCGATGATCGCAATGCGAGTGTCGTGGTTGCCGACCATCTCGCGCAAGCTTTCAAGATCATTCAGGGATTTATTGAAAAACGCTGCAAGTGCCTTGTTATTACGAATATCGCCAACGATGCTGTCAATCAGGGAAAGAACATCGTTTTCGGACTTGAGCGAGATGCCGGAATCGTCCTGCACCTTCTCCTTTGTCTTCCTGCCGCCAAACACCGACAGCAACCCGGTGTTCGCCGCCAGAATGCCACTCATCCCCATCTGCTTCTGCTTTGCCATTTTGCTTCGCCTTATTTCGCCCTCGATCCAGGCGTGAGTAACCTCAGAATTTACCCCTGAACCATCGCGGCGAGGCGAATCTGCGATTTTTCGATCTGGTCGTGCAGCCGCCTGTCCGTCTGAAGATCCTTCGCCAGCTTCAACGCTCTGTCGTATTTCGCCAGCCGAAGCAGCTCGCCCTTCGTAGCGAGAAGGAATGCGTCGTCAATAAGGGAGAACGAATTGACGAACGTCTGCAGTTCGCGAATGGCCCGCTGCTCGACGTCGGCAAGGACGCCATCCGCCATGACCATCGCCATCCACATCACAAAGGCCTTACGTACAAGCGCCGAATTCCTGACAAACGCCGACCAATCGCACACCTTCTTGACCTCGCACATGAACACGGCCAGGGGCGATGCCTTCTTGCCTTTGTATGCCTTAAGCAGCTTTTCGACCGATACGTGTGCGGAGCGGATGACGTCCTTCGCCTCGTCAACGTCGACGTCGCGGCATCGCGCAGCAAGCCTGTCGAACGTTGCCTTCTCCGACTCGGCCACTTCACCGTCGATGGCCGAGAGCAGATAAGCGACCTTAAGGATGGCAAATTCGGCATCCTTGCCCGAGAAAGTCCGGCCTCTGTTGACAGAGCTTACCCTTGCATTCTTGACGTTGTTCTTCTTACTCTTGTTCATTGTAGCCATTCGTAACCCTCCTTAGTCATAATGAAATCCACATGCTCAATCGTTACCATCGATTTTATCCTTCACCCGCTTACAAGTACGGGCTGCCTTTGCGACCTTAAGCCCCTTCTTGATGGGGCCGGGCAAGGACAGAAGTTCGTCAATAAACGGAACCATGTCAGGGACAAACAAGTTGACAACCCAAACGATTGCCCCTATCCACCAGGGACAAAACCAGCACAATGCAACGATTAAGACTATCCAAAGAATAATGAGCATAAACGGTGAGCTCCTTGCCTTAAAACACCCTTGCCACAAACTCGCTCAATCTTTATACTCCACATCCATCTCAACATCGCCATTGGCCTCTGCACCAAAGGAGATGTTGACGCCCTCAATTGGCGCAGAGAATTTTGCGGACGCATTCCTGCCAAGTTTGATCTTCATATGCTTTACTCCCTGCTCTCTCCCCTGTTTGATTAATGCCTCCGCTGTCTCAACCTGCTCTTTCTCAAACCGACTCATCCCAGAAGCCGTCAGTCTCATCAGACCACCAAGCATCCCCATCCCGAGCAAGGATGCCACCAATCCACCCTTATCAAGTGCGCCCCTGATGCCTTCCTTTGTCGTCAAGTCATAAAACATATTCATGATCCTCTTTTGAGATTGTAATTACATTTTCTCCCACTTCGACCAGCGGAAGCAGGTGTGCGTGGACGCGAACTTGCGCCCCTCCTAGGCGCGACAGTTCTTCATGTCGGACATGGCATCGACGGAAACGAACTGCGGATTTGCGCCGACAAAGACAAGCTCGCGCCCGCCGCTCCACCAGCGACAGGTCGCACATTTCTTGTGATTGATCGGAACGTTGTACATCAGCCGACTCCTTGTGCCGTATATTATAACAAAATTTGCCCCGCCTGCGATGCATCAGCACCGCCTTTGACGGCCCTCGGAATGCCGCTGACGAACTTGCCGAGCCCCCAGATCAAGAAGACGAACACAAGGATAATTCCGACGAACCGAAGCACATAAGGCAAGACGGCCACAACCAGCGCAATCACGCCGCCGATGACCGCAATCACAATCGCGCCGAGCCAACAGACCAGCGCAACGCCAATCACGACGAGCGGCAAAGCCAACAGCCCTTTCAGGAAATCCTTCATGCCGCTATGACTCCTTGCCCGTCAAATGCCGACGCGGATCGGAAAAGACCACGAGTGGCGGCATATCTTGCACGTGGCATGTGCAACGGTGGGGCCGTCGACAACATACGGCATCTTGCGGCGAATCTTGAACTTCACACGGTCGCTGCCGCAGAGCAGACACCGCCCGCGCCAGCTCGCCGTGAAGAGATTTCTGATCCACTCAAACATCAACGACCTCCACCGCGTCCTCTTCTGCCGAATCCTTCCGCTTCCACCTGCGGTAGATATTGAGATCTGCCTCCGAGAGCTTGAAGACGAACGCCAGAATCGCCGCATCATCGATCAGCCCAGCCATTGGAATCCAGTCCGGGATGAGGTCGATGGGTGATACAAAGTAGATGAGCGCGGCGGCTAGCGATGCAATCATCCGCGCCGGAATCTCATCGTAGGCACCGTTGAACCAATCCTTGATCAGCGAGAAAGACGTCTTGATGTCCTCCCAATACTGCGAAAGGAAACCCGCCTTCTTCGAGGGCCGCTCCGCCGTCGACTCCTTCCCAAGCAAGTCCTCCATGTCATCGCGGGACACATTCTTCGCCCGCTTCCTGATCTCTTCTTCCGCGTTGATGTTCATCGCATTCACCCTTTCCGTTTCGCAGACCGCTTGGCCGTCTTCTTGGCCTTCGCCTTCTTGTCAATCGCATCGCACTTGGCGATGACCTCGTCGCAATGCCTGATCACGTCCGTCGTGAACTTGTTGATGTCGCGCAGCCACCCGTCGGCTCCAAGCATCTTCTCGCCCGTCTCCAGCATAATTCGCTTCATCTCGGGATCAAGGTCTGGATCGTTCTTTGCCTCGTCGAGAATTGCGCGAAGCTCCGCGCTGTCCTTCGCCATCTCCGCCTCCATCTGGGCGCATTCCTTCTTCCAGGACTCCAGCGTCACCTCGTCCGCCTCGACATCTGTCTCGACGACCTCGGGCTTGACGACCTCTCGCTTTGACTTCTTCATTTTGATTCTCCTTTACAGTTTGCCTTCCAGCCGAAGGCGGGTGACCGTTTCAGCGGTCAACTTGTAGTGAAACTTCTCCTTCGACCGTGCGACCGCACACCATGCGATTCGACGTCCGTCGTTCAGTTCTCGCGCCAACACGCGCTCAAGCCGCCCAATGGACGTGATGCCACTTCCGATCAGCTTGTCGAACGCATCGTCCCGAGCCGGAATCCCCGCCGCGCAAGCCGCCGTGAAGAGGTGACAGTTGCTGCGCACAAAGTCGTAGCCGGACGCAAAGCCGAACTTGGCGAACTTAAGCGCAGTCGCATACGCCCGCTTCGTACCGAGTGGGTGACGTGTCTTGGCATCGCAAGCCGCAAAGATTCGCGTCCCCGTTCGCAACGACACATCGCACGGATCGCCATTGACGAAATCTGTCAGCGACACGACCGCGACGCCGCCATCGTCACGGAGTTCGGAGACTCGATTCTTGCCCAGATAGATCCCCGTGTGTTCAAGCGCGAGGGCGAGGGACACCAGAAGCGGCGTTCCGGGCGGAGGTGGCGCGATCAGCCGTCGCGACATGGCGTTTCGCCGCGACCGCGAGGCCTCGCTTTCCACGAGCACGTCTGGAAGCGACTTCAAGACGCCAAGGACGTCCAAGAGATCAATCTTTGTCGCCATCCTCGTCTTCCTCTTCCTCGTCAGACTCCTCCTCATCCTCGGATTCGTCGTCATCGTCATCCTCTTCCGATTCTTCGTCCTCATCATCCGAATCTTCCTCTTCGGACTCCTCTTCTTCCTCGTCCTCATCGTCCACATCGACGTCTTCATCGTCATCGAGCGAAAACTCGTCCTTCGACTCAACCAACGCGCCGAGAAGTCCTCCGATGACCGCACCGGCCAGCCCACCGACCAACGCACCGGCAAGTCCGCCGACCAGACCACCCGACTTCTCGTCTTCCGACTCCTCGTCAAGCTCCTCGACAATTGGCTCAATAATCTCCTTGATCTTTTTCGCCGACTTCTTTTGCGCGCCGACCTTCTTGGCGGGACGCTTTGCCTTCTCAACTTTCTTCGCTTTCATTGTATTTGCCTTTCTGCCGCGTTTGGGCGACATAAGGCATTTAGCAAACACCGTGCCAAAGACATAACCCCCGTGAAAACAGAGGTTTTCACAGGGGTTTGAGTGTCCTGCTGATCACATCTGACCAGCAGAATGGTCAAATGTGACCACCGACTACTGACAAAGCTTCATCAATAGGTGTGCCGGCAAATCAACAACCGCACCGCACTTGGGGCAGACGTAAACATGACAAGGATCTCGTCCGGCTGGAATCGGCCCAGTACGACGTTGACGCTTGAGTGGGCGATGTCCGCACTTCGGGCATCTCGGCCGCAACACGAGTGATTTCAGGAAATCAAGCATCGTCCTCCTCCTTCATTTAGCACATGATACGCAGAAACGAATCATGCATATCCCACTTCTTCTGTTCAAAGTTGTACGAAGTAAGCGGCGGCGGGACTGTCAGTCCATTGGCGCGATGCACCCAGTAGCAGTTGCCCCGCATCACGACAAAGCCCTCCGGCCCGTAGCCAACGAGCCTGTCGCACCGCTGGCGCGTCAGCATCACGCCTCGGGCGTCGTAGGCATCCACGCATCCATTGACATATTCAACCCTTGCGACCTGCCTGGTCATGATTCACCGCCTTCCTGCACATACTTGCGGAGCGTGTTCCGCGAAATCTTGAGCGCCTCGGAAGCCCGCGAGAGGTTCTGGGCGTATTTGAGAAACACGTTCTTGATGTGGCGGCGAACAACCTCCTCCAACTCGTCGGGTATCTTCCCGCCGTCCGCCACCACATCGTCCGCACCGAGCAAGCCCGCGTTCATCTCACGATGCTTCGCCAACAGGCGCGTGAAGTCCATCTCGTCCAAAACCGCCGCCCGCTCAAGGAGATTCAAGAGTTCCCGGACATTCCCCGGATAGTCGTATGTCATGAGCGCGGCAATCTGCTCCTCGGTGAGATGCTTGCGGAACTTCTCGAACCACCAGATGTCCGCGATGTCGCGAATGTCCTCCTTGTGTTCGCGGAGCGGCGGTACGCGAATCTGCACGACATTGAGCCGCATGAAGAGGTCTTCGCGAAACTTTCCTTCGCGAACCATCCGAGGAAGATTCCGATTTGTCGCCGTGACAAGGCGCACATCGGCCTTGATCTCGTCCTTTCCGCCAAGCCGCATGAAGCGTCCGCCCTCGAGGACGCGAAGAAGCGTCCCCTGCGCCTCCAGCGGCAGCTCCCCAATCTCATCAAGGAAGAGCGTTCCGCCGTCTGCAAGTTCAAACAGCCCCAGACGCTGTTCGTTCGCACCGGTGAACGAACCCTTCTCATGCCCGAAGAATCGGCTTTCAAGAAGTTCGGGGTTCACGCTGGCGCAATTGAAAGCAAAGAACGGCTCGTTCCGACGCGGCGACCGGTTGTGTATCTGCGCGGCGACGGTTTCCTTACCCGTCCCGGACTCACCGAGAATCAGCACACGCGCCTCGGGATGGGCGGCGATGCGTTCGATGTAGGACCGGAGTTCGCGCATCTGCGCCCCGCTTCCGACCAGCTCCCGATTGCCGTAGCGGCGATAGTGTTCAATGACGCGCTTCATGTCAGGGCTCCACGCGCATTCCGCAATGCCCGTCGCGAGATAGCGGATCGCCGTCTCGTAGGGCGTTTCGTCCTGATAGCACCGATGAACATACATCGCCGCCGAGATCAGTTCGTGATAGGGCGGCACCGACTTCGGGAGCTTGTTCTTCTCGATTGCGTAAGGCAGGATCGTCTCGACGTCCACGTCGAACGCCTTGCCAACCGCCTTGACGAGCGCACCGTTGAAATAGCCGTTCCCAAAAAGCCGAACCTTCATGAGAGGCGCGATGTTCTTCTGCTGCGAATCGGACATCTGGAGTCCGCTGATCCACGTCACCTCGACTTTCTTCCGGCGCAGATCCTTCAGCGTGTCGGCCAGCAGCTTCTCATCCCCGCCAAGGGAAATGCCCACGAGATAAATGCGCTTCCACTTTGCACCCTCTGCGGACAGGAACTCTGGCAGATGCCGCTTGCTCATGCCCCGGACGTCTGCCTCGCCCTTCAACGCCTTTAAGAGAACTGCCGCCGCAACCGCATATTCCTTCCAGCCCCAGCCGGTCAATATCAAAGAGTTCATCTTTCGCATTCCCTTCAAGATGCGACTAGTATATCATGTTTTGAACATCGACGCCCATCTTCTGACCATTTCTTTCTTTTCCATCACCCGAAAACCACTCATCTCCTTATCGATTAGGAGCTTCCATAACTTCTTGTATGATACAACCACGGTGCGGTAGCAAATTTCTCCAATCGCAGTTTTTCCTAGAAGAGTTCGCTTTCCAGCATCGCGCAGAGCGCGTGGTAGACGGGCAGGTGGAATTCCTGGA
>JAUNMD010000014.1 GCA_030531915.1 Pseudomonadota bacterium | reverse complement strand
TCTCGGCCACTTTGGATTTCTGGGCATAATATATTGATAACAACGCCTTGTCCAAATATTCCGCCCAGACCGTGTCTGCTTGCTCGGTACACTTGTCCAGTGCCGGTTGTGCGAATTTCTTGGTGCGCTTTTCAAAATTCTGGACGAATGTGCGGTTTGATTTGACCTTGGACAACTGTTGTTCCGACGCGCCCACACCATCGGCAAATTTCAACAGATTTTCCAGTTCATAAAACTTTTCTACGCCTGCGATTGGCTTGCCCGTAGAAATGTCAATAAATTCGCCGTTGTCCAAGCATTTATGATAGTTTGCACCGCAAACTTCTTCGCTCAGAATGGCGGATTCAACATTATTCACGCATGTTGTGATATCGTCAGAATTATGATTGCGGCGGTTTTCAACACGCGCCAAATCCAACATTGCACTGCTCTCGCGGACGGCAGATTTCATTTGCTTTTGTGTGGTTTCAATCGCGGTCTGGACGGTGTTGCAATCCTGTTCAATCGCCATCAGGTATGCGTTGATTGCGCGTTGCAGTGACGCGTCATTACAATCGGCACGCACCGCATTGCGACACTGGGGGTACACAGCGGTGTACAGATTTTTGCCATTATACGCTGCGATTGCCGCGCCGGCGTCCAATGTGCCAAACGCGTTTGCCGCATTGAATGACAAATTGATGCTGTTCAAATCAGTGAATTTACCGCCAACGGTGCTGTCTTCGCCGCGGATAGAGTTCATAATCGCCTGTAATAACGCTTTGGACGCAGATTTATCAGATGTCAGGGCATTTTCCCCCTCTGACGCGGTCTTCATGGCGGTGGCCTGTGCCGCGGTCATGCCAACGGTGTCCAGATTTTCGTTAAATACGGTCAGTTGGTCGCCCGCGTCCTGCATCACGTCGCGAATTTCCGCCAATTCCAGTACGCGGTCACTGCATGAACAACGGCGATAGTCGTCGTTCTTTAATTGGCAGAATTGATCCATACATGTAAAGTATGCATTTTTGCATTGTTCGTACGCCGCACCGGTGCGTGTTTCAGTCAAATCAACGGTTGTTGTGCTTGTTGCGGCACGTGGTGATACCGTGGTTGCACTGCGTGCAGTACCGGTTGTCGTGGTGGCACGTGGCGATACGGTTTGTGTGTTTGATGCGGCACGCGCGGTGGTTGCACTGCGCGATGTGGTTGTCGTGGTGCGCTGTGCGGTGGCGGTGCGTGCGGGTGCGGCCAGTCGTGATGTTGTGCGCTGCGCACCGCGTTCGGTCGTCGAAATACGCTGTTGTGTGGTGGTGGCGGTTGCGGAATTTGTGCGATTTTTCGCATTACCATCACGCACAGCCGCGTCAGACGCGGCAATGCACAACATGCAACCAAACACAAAAGCCAGAATTTTCTTCATCTCTGGTTAAATCTTAGCAAAATTGCAAAAATCAGAGCAAGGGAAAAATAGATAATAGAGCATAGAGAATAGATAATAGATTTATTTACGTCTCGTGTGTTTTCGTCACATCAGCCAAAAATAAAATCGCCACAAGGGCGATTTGATTTTTGGTGGAGCTGATGGGACTCAAACCCACGACCTCTACGATGCGAACGTAGCGCTCTATCAACTGAGCTACAACCCCAAAACTGGTGCGGATAAGAAGACTCGAACTTCCAAGGCATCGCTGCCACTAGTACCTGAAACTAGCGCGTCTACCAATTCCGCCATATCCGCAGGCGTGTGATATATTATATCAACTTTGCCCCTTTTGCAAGGGGAAAATGCACCCCACCCCAGATTTTAATGTTCCAGATACCATTTTACTGTTTTGACGATGCCGGTGTCGAATGTTTCGTCGGCGCGCCAGCCCAATTCTGTTTCCAGTTTGGTGGCATCAATCGCGTATCTGAAATCGTGGCCGGCACGGTCGGCAACAAATGTGATTTGTTCGGCGTATTTGTGGCCGTCTGCGCGTGGACGCAGATTGTCCAAGATGCCGCAAATCGTGTTCACAATCGTGATATTGTTGCGTTCGTTGTGGCCGCCAATGTTATACGTTTCGCCGGATTTGCCGTTGTGGAATATTAAATCAATCGCCTTGCAATGATCCAGTACGTACAGCCAATCGCGCACGTTTTCCCCGCGGCCGTAAATCGGCAGTGGTTCGCCCGCCAAGGCCTTGGCAATAATATGTGGAATCAGTTTTTCGTTATGTTGTTTTGGCCCGTAATTATTAGAGCAATTTGATGTCGTGACGTTCATGCCAAACGTGTGGTGATATGCGCGCACGATAAAGTCCGAACTGGCCTTGGATGCGGAATATGGGCTGTTTGGGGCATATGGTGTTGTTTCGGTAAAGAAACCGGTTGCACCCAATGCGCCGTACACTTCGTCGGTTGAAATATGGTGAAAACGGCAATTTTCATATCCTGGTTTAACCTGTGATGGGCCGTTCATCCAATGGCGGCGCGCCGCATCGACCAAGTTGAATGTGCCGTTGATGTTGGTCTTGATAAATGCATCGGGGTTCTTGATAGAGTTGTCGACGTGGCTTTCGGCGGCAAAGTGAATTACGCCGCGAATGTCATGTTCGGCAAACAATTTATCAATCAGTTCGCGATCGCAAATGTCGCCGTGGACAAACGTGTAATTTGGCATAGATTCGCATTCTGCCAAATTTGCCAAATTGCCGGCGTATGTCAATTTGTCCAGATTGATGATGTTATATTCTGGGTACTTTGCCGCAAAATATGGAACAAAGTTAGAACCGATAAATCCGGCACCGCCAGTGATTAAAATTGTTTTAGACATGTTTTCAGGGCCTCCTGCCAATGTGGTATGTTGATGGTTGGAAAATCGTGTTTAATTTTTTCTTTGGATAATACGCTGTAAAATGGGCGCGTGGCGCGTGTCGGGTACGCGGACGACGGAATTGGATTGACGTGGCAATTCAATCCCGACATTTCCATAATTGCACATGCGAAATCGTACCAAGAACAAACGCCGGCATCGGTAAAGTGATAAATTTCACGCATTCCGTCGCGCATATTTGGCAATATTGTCACGATTGCGGCGGCCAAATCAGCGGCACAGGTTGGTGTGCCAATCTGGTCACAGACGACGTTTATTTCTGATTTTTCTGCGCCCAAGCGTCGCATGGTTTTTACAAAGTTATTGCCGTACGGCGAATACAGCCACGCTGTGCGAATAATTACCGCGGCGCGTGCGTTGTCTAAAACCGCCCTTTCCCCTGCCAGTTTGGTTTTGCCGTATACAGAGACGGGATTTGGTGTGTCGGACGGTTCGTATGGTGTGTGTGCCGTGCCGTCGAATACATAGTCGGTTGAAATATGCACAACCCGCGCGCCCGATTTAGCCAGATTTTCCGGCCCGATGACATTTACGCGATGCGCCAAATCGGCGTCATCTTCGGCGCGGTCAACCGCGGTGTATGCCGCACAGTTTATAATTGTATCGATATTATGTTCGCGCACAAACGCGTTCACCGCCGCGGCATCTGTGATGTCCAGTGTGTCGGCGTCGGTTAAAATTGCGTCTGGTAATAACTTTGCCAATTCTTGGCCCAGTTGCCCGCGACTACCGGTTATCAGGTACATCTTTTAATCCTTTTGCAATTCTGTCTTTGTCAGATGTGATGATTTTGTCCGCAGGAATCCGCCAATCAATGCCGATTTCTGGGTCGTCAAACCGAATGCCAAATTCAGATTCTGGGTGATACAGGTTGTCACACTTGTACGCGAAAATCGCCGTATCGGACAGAACCGAAAATCCGTGCAAGAACCCGCGTGGAATAAATAACTGACGCTGGTTTTCGTCGGACAATTCAACCGCCACGTGTTTGCCAAATGTGGGCGAGCCCGCGCGAATGTCCACCGCAACGTCCAATACGCGCCCGTGCAGAACGCGAACCAATTTCGCCTGTGCGTGTGGCCCCAACTGGCAATGCAGCCCGCGCACCACACCGTATGATGATTTAGATTGATTATCTTGGACAAAACGGTTGGTGATGCCGTTTTTGATAAATTCCGCCTCGTTATAACTCTCGAAAAAATACCCGCGACTGTCGGTAAAAATACGCGGTTCGATAATTACAACGCCGTCGATTTCCGTTTTAATAAAGTTCATGTTTGTCCTCGCCTGCTACTTTGATCAGGTATGTTTTGTAATCACAATCTTTCATGCCGTCAATAATCGTTTGCAGACCGTCACGTGTGATAAACCCGCGACGATATGCGATTTCTTCGATGCATGCGATTTTCAGCCCTTGGCGCGCCTCTATAATCTGGACAAAGTTGCCAGAATCCATCAAACTCTTTGGTGTGCCGGCGTCCAGCCATGCGTTGCCACGGCGCATTGGCACGACCGACATGCGGTGTTCTGCCCAATACATGTTAGTCAAATCGGTGATTTCCAGTTCGCCACGTGCCGACGGGGTTAAATTTTTTGCCTTGGCCACAACGTCTGATGGGTAAAAGTACAATCCGACGGACGCAAAGCTTGATTTTGGATGCTTTGGTTTTTCTTCGATAGAAATCGCGTTCAGGTTATCATCAAATTCCACCACGCCAAAGCGTTCAGGGTCAGATACATGATATGCGAAAATTGTTGCGCGGTGACCGGCGTTTTTTGCGACCGTTTCTTGAAACCAGCGGAACTGTTCACCCATGTGGAAAATATTGTCGCCCAGAATCAGGCACACATCGTCATTGCCAATAAAATCCGCGCCGATTGTGAATGCCTGGGCGATACCCTTGGGCTGGTGCTGGACAGCGTATTGAATATTCAGGCCCAATGCCGCACCGTTGCCGAATAATTTTTCAATATTTGGTGTGTCAACAGGGGTTGATATAATCAGAATTTCACGAATGCCGAATTGCATCAATGTGGACAATGGGTAATAAATCATCGGTTTATCATAGACCGGCAATAATTGCTTGGACGTCGTCTTGGTCAATGGGTACAAGCGTGTGCCACTGCCGCCTGCCAGAATAATTCCTTTCATAATTTTGCCCCCTTTGGCTGTTGCGTTACAGGCATGCTAACAAGTTGGCGTATAAAACGCAAGGATTGAAATTTGGGCACGTGCGGCGCAATTTTCCGCTTGACGCGCGGGGGCGAACGGACTAATATTTTTAGGCATATTCTGATGCACGGGGATATGGCGGAATGGTAGACGCTGAGGACTTAAAATCCTTTGGTCATTGCGACCGTGTGGGTTCGAGTCCCACTATCCCCACCAGAATACATGCATCGTTTTGGATGTGTAGCTCAGTTGGTTAGAGCGCTTCGTTCACATCGAAGAGGTCGTTGGTTCGAGTCCAATCACATCCACCAGAATAAACCGCCCCACAGGGGCGGTTTTTATTTACTGCTTTTTAACCTTGTCCCAAAGCAACATTAATGCTTCTTTACAGACCATATCATAGGTCTCTTGCAGGGTTTTGCCGTCTTTTTTAGAGGCGTCTTCAAGGAATTTTTGTTCTCTTTCCAGCGTTTGTGGGCCTAGTTTTTCAGCAAATTCATTGACCAGTTCTTTGGGCAGTTTGGATGCGCGGCCACCATCTATTTCGGCGTACATATCATAATAGAGCCATACAACTTGCTGGTATGTAAAATCTTGTGAGGATTGTGCCAGTTCTGTCCAAGTGCGTTGACAAAGTTTTTCTACCACAACAGTGTTTCTATAGGTCGTCTCTGCATAAGCGACATTATATGGCCCATATTTTATTATCAATCTTAGTTTTTGAGTCTGTTTGCCCCCAAAAGTTAGAGCCACCACAGCAAAAAAAATTGCCACAGCAACTATGCACAGTACCCAGAAATGACTTGTTTTGGTGTTTTTTTTCATTGTCGTTTCCTTTTTTATAGTTTTTGACACTCTAATTTTATAATTTGCACGGGCTGCTTGCCAGTTTGATCTGTGAAATATTTGTCTGCAGTATTGATATAATCCATAAAATCGTATTTGGATTTAATGAAATGTTTTAATTCTTTGTCAGAAACAATTTCGTGTCGGTCTTCGATGCGTTCTTTGATAGAGGATGTTATTAGTGACCATTTGTTGCAAGGGGCGTCACACAATTTTACCCTCGTCCACTCATGATATTTAGTGATGATATGACAATCGTATTGCTCAGATGAACATGCTTGTAATACTAATGCGCAAAATAATACTATTGTTCGTTTCATGTTACTTCACATCGTTTTAGTAAAAATTAACCGCCCAAGAAAAGAGCGGTCAGGGAGATTGCAATCATATGTGTTAAATGATTTCGCGGTTTTTGGATTGCCCCTGTTTTATTACCAACGACTCCCCGACCATAAGCCAGGGACATTACGGTGCGAAAAACACCGAAACATCATTTTAACGATGCTTTCGCACCGAACAAGATGGGCTTACCACATCCCTGAACCCAATCCCTTGGATTCACTTGTATATGTTATACGTTTGTTTATGAAAAGTAAAGAGCAGAACATTAAAAAATGCGCCGGTGGCGCATTCTTTATCGCAGGCC
Source organism: Pseudomonadota bacterium (assembly GCA_030531915.1). Taxonomy (GTDB): domain Bacteria; phylum Pseudomonadota; class Alphaproteobacteria; order Rs-D84; family Rs-D84; genus Enterousia. Next base: position 7,632 of record JAUNMD010000014.1, on the reverse strand, counting down.
CATTTCGCGGCAGCATGCGGATGCACCACTGCGCCAATCGGCGTATTCTGATGATGGGTTACGCAGGTCGCGCCATGGTTGCCAACCATTGCAACGTTTTGCCTTGCCCGTGCCGGTGCATTTTACATAACGGCGTAAACTGCATGTTTGATTTGAAACCTGACCCGTGTCGGTTGTGCATTTGACAACGACGTTCTGATTTTTGGCATCGTTTTGGCCCAATTCCTTGGACGATAAAACCTGATACGCCGACGCGGTTGTCGCGGTTGTAATTGCAATCAATAAAACAGATAAAATGCGTTTCATGTGACGTGTCCCCTGTCCTGTTTATACAAATAGTATAAGTATTTGCCCAGAAAAATACAATGGGAAAAATTTATTATTCATTGTGGGTTGTCCACGGAATGTCATTCATAATCAGGTAATAGATTTCTGCGTCCGATGTATCCGGATTGCGCAAGATTGGGCGCACAACATAGATATCGACGTCGCATGCGTGATTGTTTTTCTGTTCTTGTACGGTGGTCAAATCTTGCCAGAATTTTTCGGCGGTGTCCATTGCCTGTAAATATGCGGCATCATCGTCCGCCGCCGATGTTGCGTCGCCCGCCCACAGCAGCCACATGCCATAGTTTACAACGTTTTCTTGGCCCTCTAAGTCGTCCGCAGACAACAGTAACAGTGGTGCAAATTGAATATTGTTTGTGAAATCGCCGGTGCTGGTTTCTGTCCAATCGTACATGCCGCCGATAAATTTCAGTGCGCCGTATACCAGCCCCCCTTGGCGTTCGACACGCGCCAACATACCCATGTTGCGCATTGTTGAATCAAACAGCCAATCGCGCAGACGTCCGGAAACTGTGCTGCTGCGGGCGACACGTGCGCCCTTGGCAATGGCCTTGTTGCCCGTGCCGGTTGCGCGAAATGCGCGCCATGCGCGTGCGACAATGTTGCCACGTTGTGGTGCACGCAGCCCGCGCAGTGCGTGGCGATATTTGTTGATTTCGGCAAAACTGGCGGTTGCCTTGCGATATTGGGCAACATCGTCCGATGCGCGTTCCATTTCGCGCATAGTTTTTGCCAAATCCGCCATTTCTTTGGATTTCTTTTCGTATGATGCGGCATCTTTGACCTTGTCCAATGTCTTTAATTCGTCGGCGATTTTAGAATAACGGTTGGCAACCTTGACATAGTCGGCAACCTTGTCCGATTTGGATAATACCTTGATTGTGGTGCTCAGGTTTTTCAATGTGCGCGATGCACGTGCGGCCTTGGTCATGCCCAGAATTACCGTGCCACCACCAAACGTTACGACCGTTATCACCACGTCCAGACCGATTTCTAAATATGAAATCCATTGCAGGTTTATGTCGCCTGCAACATAGTAATCGTTTGTATCGTCGTCGCCCAGGCCAACCGTTTCGTGCATGGCCAAATTCACCATGTCGTTGTCGCCCGCGATTGCGCTGCGGCTGGTGCAACTGTCGTTTTTGGGGTACAGTTCATCAATATGTTCGGCGATATAGTTCAGTGAAATTGTGTGATTGCTGGCGGCGTTTGCAAATGCGTCCAGTGCACCGTGCTGGACAACCATAATTGCGTACCATGCGGGATCAGTATTTGTCCACACCGCGCCGTCGTCCAGACGTGGACTGGCGATGTCTGATGTGTCGCGCTTTTGCGATAATGACAAACGCTGTTTCAGAATCTTGGGTTGTGTTTCGTAATTCACGGTGATTGTGCGACCGCCCGCAAACGTATATTCGATTGGCAAGAATTTTATTGTTTCATCGTCCGCGGTTGCCACAATTTCAGGGCACGCCAACACGCGACGCAATACGTCCGGATTTGCAAATGTTTGGTGTACCCACTGTTGAATAATATTTTCATGCGCGTCTGCGGGAATTTTATCGGCGGTTACCGCCAGTGCATCTGCGAATGCGGCGGTTGCGCACTTTGTGTCATCGGGCGTGCGATTTAATATTTCGTCTGTGGTAACAAATTCATCATTGGTTATTTGTGCGTCTGGCACATCAATCGGCGCAGCGTGCGCCGATGATGAAATTGTTGCTGCAATTATTGCCAGACCAAAACGCAACATAAGTCGCCCTATTTTTTATTGTTTTTCTTGGTGTTGTCTGTTGATGTTGCTGTTACCGTCGCATTCGCGCCGCACATACTGATAACACGGTTACGCTGGGCCTGAATCTTGGCAATGGCCAATTCATAGCGTTCGTTGGACGTGTCCGATACAACTGGTTCTGTTTCGCCGCCCGTGCCGTTTGATGCGCCGCCGGCCGCGCCCGCCTTTGAACGTTCACAGTGGTCGCCAACGCGAACCAAGCCATTTGCGCATTGCCATTTCCAACAGAAGTTTTCTGTGTCGGCAATGTGCACGATATAATTATCATAACCACGTTTTGGCGCGTCATTGTTGCAATATCTGTATTCGCATTCGGGTGTCCATGCGTCATCTTGCCATAAACCGTCCCACCAAGAATGTGCGGTGGCGGAACCACCCTGTTGACATTGACGCGTGCCATATTGTGCCGGAACGCCGGCGGTGGCGTCGACCACACAGAACATATAGTCGCCAATGTCTGCGTAACGTTCGCCTTTGTTAAACGCCGTGTGGCAACATGTATATTTGCCGGTGACTGGATCGGTTAAACAGTCGGTTTCAGAAATCAGCTGAGAACCCGCGATTGCACCACCAACCACCGCGCCAACGGCGGCACCAATCGCCGTGCCAGGGCCAGGGAAGAAACTGCCAATCGATGCGCCGGCCATTACGCCACCGCCAACGCCCTGTGCAACGTCCCAACCGCTGTGTTGTTGTTGGCCTGATGCGGATTCGGCAACCATTACGCCGCCACCGACCGCGCCCAAAACACCGGCAACCTTTGCGCCAGTTGACATACCCTTTATATGACCCTTGACGGTTGGTTTTGCGCTTGCACCCGCGCCAGCCCCAGCCCCTGTGCCCGCGCCAGAGCCCGAACCGGTACCGCCAGAACCCGAACCGCCTGTGCCGCCCGTGCCAGAACCACCAGTTCCACCAGTACCTGTGCCACCGGTTCCACCTGTGCCAGAGCCCGAACCAGAACCCGATCCAGCACCGCCAGAACCCGAACCGCCGCCCGATGCGCCACCAGAGCCCGAACCTGAACCACCCGAAGTGCCACCTGTTCCACCGCCAGAACCACCGCCGGTTGGCGTTTGTGCGGGTGCTGGTTTTGGTGCACGTGGTTTTACCGGAATGCTGGTATCTGTGACAGATATCTTGTCGCCGGCCTTGGCCACAGTTTTTAATTTCATGCCGGTGTCTTTGCCACGATAGAATAATGATTTGCCGTCCGCACCAACGGTATATGTTTCTGTGTGATTGGTTTGCGTCCATGCGGCGGTGTTTGTGATATCGGCAATATCAACCGCAAATGCGTTCCACGAAATCAGTGCAGATAACACAAATATGCTGACATTGATTTTCATCAATATACCCCCAGTGTTTTACAATCTGCAAAGCGTATGCCCTGTTTCATGCAGTTTTGCAATGTTGCCAAATCAGCGTCCAATGCGGCCAGCTGTTTTTGTGCCCAGTCACAATATGCCGCGCGACGTTGTGCCTGACGTGCCAAGAATGTTTCTTCGTCTTCGATATTTAACTGTTGATATGCAGATGCGTCTTTGAATGGTTCGTAACCGGCGGCCTTGTTCGCCATGCGTTCAGACATGGTTAAATCCGCCGCGGTGGTTGGAAAATCGGTTTTTGCCAATGTGACATTGTTTGCACCGTTTTGTGCCTGTAAATTTTCCAGTTCACGGGTGCGTTCCATAATCTGTTCGCCCCAGTTATCACCGTTAAATGATGGTAATTGTTCCTGATACGGGTTTTCGATTTTTATATTTGAATTTGTGTTGGTGTCGGTTGCAACGCCGGTCGCGGCGGGAAATGGTGTCGCAACGCCACTGGCGCGTGGGGCGGCGTTCGCATTGTTATCCTTGTACGTTTTGAATGCAGAATCCAAGAATCCCGCGCATGCCGTTACATAGTTATGATTTGGTATGCTGGCCAACTGAACCGTCAATGTTGGGCGTGCGTCGTCCAAACTGACCCCGATGCAGTTATTACGTGTGGCGCAATATGATGCAACCAGTGCCGATACAACACGTGTGCAATCGCCGGTATCAACGTCTGTGCCCTGAACATAAATCGGCTGGGGCATACGCTGATTATACGGGCTGGACGGATTCCAAAATGGGTTTGAAGAATAGTTTTGAACATTCTGAATCTGGCCATATTTGGACAATGGCTGGGTCGCGGCGTCTGCGTTTGCACACAGTACAACCGCACAGAGCGCAGAGCACAAATAATAGAACATAGATGGTTTCATGATTCCCTCTCTGGTCAAATTATAGCAAAAACGCCATTGTTATTAAAGACAAAATTGCGCCCGCAACAAAGAATGGTGCAAATGGAATATAACGCTGGTGTCGCACGCGGGCCCATGCGCCGCCCGTGATACATGCAACAATCAGTGCCAGCCCCAGCCCTTGGACGCCCAGCCACAATCCGCCCGTCGCAATCAATTTAATGTCGCCCAGACCGATTGGCGTTTCGGCGTCTGGATTTGTGCGTCTGCGAATAACGTCAAATACAAATCCAACGCCCGCGGCCAATGTATAGCCAAATACCGCACTGGTTGCCGCCATGCGCGGGCCGACAATCCATGGCCACCAATTTGTTACCAGCAAACCAATCAAAAACAGTGGCCACAGGTATGCGTCTGGAATAATCCGACGACGCAGGTCGGCGACCGAAATCTGGTACGCGCACCACAATGCCACCGCCAATAAAATAATGAAAAAGATTTGCCAAATCATATTTTTCCCCCTTGCCTTTCGGAACTATGCTAGAATTATACCATAAAATGTACAACAAGGGTTGATATAAAATGAGCAAGGGTTGGGATAACGCAACATTAAAGAAATTAAAGGCATTGACCGGCAAGGGGTTGTCGACGGCTGAAATTGGCAAACGCTTGGGCATCAGCAAGAACGCCGTGGTTGGTAAATTAAACCGACTGGGCTGGAATCCAAAGGCCGGTGGTGTTGCCACCACCACGCCAGAGCCCGCGCCAAAGGCCGCCAAGACCGCCAAGACGGCCGCGCCAAAGGCGACTGCAAAAAAATCACCGGTTGCCCCAGCAAAGAAAACAACGACCAAGGTCGCCACGCCAAAGGTTGCCACCCCCGCGAAGAAGGCGGCTGCGCCAGCGGCGGCAAAAAAAGCGACCGCTGCCCCAGCAAAGAAGGCCGCCGCGGCCCCAAAGAAACCGGCGGCCAAGGTCACAGAAAAGCCAGCGGTCAAGGTTGCGCCTGTGCCCAAGGCCACCAAAGCGGTCAGCAACAAAACGTTGGCCATGCATCAGCGTATTATTCAGCATTCGTTGGAAATGGCGAACCTGAAACCAAATCAGTGTCGTTGGCCGATTGGCGATCCAGATTCTGAAAATTTCCATTTCTGTGGCGAAACAGTGTTTGTGGGCAAACCGTATTGCTATGAACATTGCAAACAGGCATATCAATTCACGCCGCCAAAGAAAAAATAATCTTATCTGTGGGGGATTATGCAGAACATGCCAAGCAAGAGAGAGGATATTACCAGTACCGTTACACCGCGCCAATACCAGATTGGCGAAAATCGTCTGGTCGCGTATTTTGACAATACGGGGCGGCTGGTGTTTGTGCTGGACGAAACTGTAAATGATACCAAGCCAAATGCCCTGTTGGTGATTGATTCCGATGATGGGCGCAAGTGGGACGATATCTTGGTCAATGATTGGCATGTGGATTTGGAAACCGTCCGCCCAAAGAAAGATAATAAATATCAAAAATTGGACATAGAATATACCGGTCTGGACATATATGCCGAATTGTTGCGTGCGTATGATAATGACGAAAATTTGTCTGATGCGGTGCGCGCGTTGGCGGCGTTTCGTAATGCGTCCGTGCGGCGCAGCGCAACCGAACGTTTGGATGCGGCGCGTACAGCGGCGGACACGGCGCGTGATACGATTGAACGCACAAACGCCACGATTGGTGAATTGCAATCGCGTGTGCGCGAATTGCGTGCGAAACTATCGCAACAGCGGAAATCCATTGGGCGCGAACCAACCAAGCAATCTGCATCCAAAATTCTGCGAACCGAAGCCCAGATTGATGCCACAACCGAAAAATTGAACCGTGCAAAGCGTCGCCTGACAAATGCCCAGCGTCGGTTGGTGGTGGCCGATGATGATGCGCGCGCGGCGCGTGATATATTGGTACGTGTGCCGGACGAGAATGTGGTGGTGACAGGTCATGCGGTGACCACACCACAACCCACCGATTTAACAATTACAACAACTGAACAACAAATTGAACCAAAGGCAGAACAGATGGCCGACGAAGAAGTAAAACCATTATTTGATAAAGATCCAGAAATCTTGGACGAAGAAATCGCGTTCAAACCGATTGAGTTTGGTTCGTCGCCGACAGCCGCGCCTGTACAGGACGTCGCACCACAATTTGATGCGCCAACGTTTGCCGCAGAGGACGTTACAGAGGTCGCGCCACTGTCGTTTACGCCACCTGTGTCACCACATGTGCACGATGCGGATAATGCCCCACAGCAAGTGCCGCTGCGTGACGATGCGCCCAGTGCGGCAGAGCCCGTCAGTTCGCCAATGTTGGATTCGTTAAAGCCCGCTGCAACGGATTTTGCACAACCCGCGACCATGACCGAACGGCCCGTTGCTGATGTCGCCACGCCGGTGTCGCCCGTGCGTCCCGCACCCGTGTCCGCACCAAATGTGCGTCCGGTGTCGCCGATTACCGGTGTTGCCCCTGTTGCGGTTGATGAAAACAATGGTCGGTCGCAAAAGCCAAATTTGATGTACTATATTATGTTGGTGCTGTTGATTGCGATGTCAATCTTTACCCTGTGGTTGTATCAGCAGCGTAATGGCGACACAGTGCCTGATTTGACGGCGTCTGTGCCGACGGTGACCGCAACAACCGCGGATACGGCAAAAACAGAATCTGATGCTAATGCGGCGTCGCCATTTATATCGGAATCTGATATTGTTGCCGCACAACAGGTCACGGTCAAAGAACCTGTGGTGGAACAACCCAGCCCTGCCCCCGTCGTGGCACAACCCGAACCAGAACCAGTTCCAGTCACGGTCAGTGAACCCGAACCGGTTGATGTCGCGCCGGTGGTCGAACCAGAACCTGCGCCTGTGCCAGTAACACCGGTGGTATCAGAACCTGAAACAGTTGCTGTGCCCACCGTGCCGACGGTTACGCCGGTCGCCGAACCAGAACGCGTCATTGCCAGCGAAGAAGAAGTAATCGCGTCTAAACCTGCGTACAGCGTATCGCAACAAGAAAAGATGTTTGTTGCGTCGCCGGATTATGACACCGAAACGGTTATAAAATATGATGATGTGTATAACGATGCCGTGGCGGACGATGCCGATACAGATACGAACGACACACCGATTTGCGAAGATGGCAAAGCACCAGACGTTTATGGCTGTTGCACGGGCGAAGTGTATTCAGACATGGGCGATGGGACGTCTGCATGTT
>JAUNMD010000013.1 GCA_030531915.1 Pseudomonadota bacterium | reverse complement strand
GATGGACTATGCACGGGGCGCATGGAATTTTGCCGCGGGATATCAGCATCACTTGACCGATGGGGCATCACGCTTTGATGGTATGTCAAATCCAATTTTGAATTTGGCGTCCAATGCGGTTACAACCGATGCGATTTATAACAGTGGTCGTTGGTCATTCGGCGCACGCGCGTTTTCGGGTGCTATTACCGACGAAGAACTGTTGGAAAATGATCCGACAATTTCGTCACAATATGCGCCGGCGCGTCTGGGTATGATTTCGGGTGCGCAATCGCACATTGCATGGCGTGGCGATAAATTTGGTTTCACAACCGCGTTTGGTAATGCGCATGAATCAGATACTTTGCTGGGCGCGCAAACGGGCGGTCTGTTGAATCTGGGCGCGGGTGATACAATGTATATTGATTCCGAATTGTCATATCGTCCAACGGATAATTTGACACTGCGCGTGCGTGGGACATTTGCCCGCACAACGTCAGATATGGCGGGTGGCGCGGTCATTCTGGGCATGTCGGACATCTATTCAGATGCGATTGCGGCCGGCGTTGATTGGGGCAACTTTAATTTCACGGTTGCGCGCCCATTGGGGGTAAATCGTGGCACAATGCAATATTCATATGCGGACTATGATTTATCAGAGGTTGCCGATGGCAAATACGACATCGTTATAACAGATGCCGGTGTGCGTGATGTGGATTTGACCCCTGAAAATCGCGAGGTTCGCCTGACCGCGACATATCGTCATGCATTGGGTGCGTTTACCGATGGGGCATTTGGATTTATATATCGTGTGAATCCAAATCACACCAGCGCATTTGGGAACGAGTCCATATTTATGCTGAAACTGAACCACCGGTTGGGCATATAATACGCTTGACAAAAACAGATAGTGTAGTAATATTTGTCAAAAATCAAAGGCATATATTATGAAAATCTATTCTTGTGTTGAATATATCAAGGACTTTTTCAATGGCACATCGGCGCGCCCATTGGCGACAACGTCGGTGTCAGATGCAGAATTATTGGCGGATTTGTGTTTTGACGCGGGATTTTTGCGTGCGCATAATGGATTGTCATATTTTTATTGCTTTTTGAACCATGTCGAAGATACAGATGTGTGCGAATACTTGCTGCGTCGCAATGGTTTCTTGCCGCGTCAACATGTCAGCCGTTATATGGGGTGGAAATCGCGCGCATTGCGTATTCCGCAGGCATCGTTTGAAGACAATGATGCAAAGATGAATTTTTTGAAATCTGTACGGGTCAATTTTTCAAAACGCCTGAATCACGATTGCACGCAACAGATTGCGCAAATTCGTGCCGAAATGGCCCAGAAAACAAAATAAAAAAACGCCCGTTTGGGCGTTTTCTTATTTACATACCACAACCATCGCTGTGCGCAGGACACTGTCCCCGAACATATAACCGGCCTGCATTTCAGACACGATTGTGTTCGGTGCGGGTGCGGGATTTGCGTCCGCGGGGGCGGGCACAACCTGAATCGCGTTGTGGAATTGTGGGTTCAAAACCTGACCCACGGAATCAATTTTTACAATACCGATTTGCGCAAATGCAGATTCCATTGCGCGTGCCATGGATTGAATACCGGCATCGTCTGGTGCGTGTTTTTGTGCGGCGACAATGGCGTCCATCACGGGCAAAAATTCTTTGGCCACGTTCATTGCGCGATTGCGGGCGCGTGATTCCGCATCCAATGCGGCGCGACGGCGCGTGTTTTCCAATTCGGCAACGCTGCGCAAATATTTGTCGTTCAGTTCGTTAAATTCAACCTTTAACGCGTCCAGTTCCGCGGCGATGTTATTTTGTTCGTCGGTTGTCGCGTCGGGTGATGCGTCCGCGGGCGCGTCCGCACTGCTTGCCGCTGTGTCAACCGACACCGTTTCGATTTCTACTTCTTTTTCTGGTTTGTTTTCGTCTTGCATAACTATACCTATCAACTTGTAAGCGCAGGGTGGGGCGCGCCCACCCATGCAAATGTACCCTTATTTCACACTGGTTATTATAGGTATGAAATCATCAGGTTTCAAGGATGCACCACCAACCAATACACCATCAACGTGCGCAATCGACATGATTTCGGCGGCATTTGCCCCCTTGACACTTGCGCCATACAGTACCGGCGTGCCGTCCAAGCCCATATCGGCCAGTGTATTTGCAATCAGGGTGTGCGCCGCGGCGATTTCTGTGGCTGTGGGGGTCAGACCCGCGCCAATCGCCCAACGTGGTTCGTATGCGACAATGACGTTACGCGCATCTGTTGGCACAGATTCACGAACCCCCGATTCAATAATCGCCATGGTTTTGCCGGCCTGCTTTTCGTCCATTGTTTCGCCCACACAAATAATAGGCGTCAGGCCCGATGCGATTGCGGCGGCGGCTTTTTGACGGACAATGTCGTTTGTTTCACCGTGGTACATGCGACGTTCGCTGTGGCCAACAATTACGTATTTCGCGCCCGTGTCCGCAATCATGGGGGCGGAAACCTCGCCCGTGAATGCGCCGTGGTCGTGGGTGCTGACGTCTTGCGCGCCCAGTGCGACATTTTCAGAACGTGCGCCCAGCATTGTAAACGGCACACACAGAATTACGCGGTTGTTTGTGACAATATCACGCAACGCATGCAGCATATTTTCCAATGCCGCGCGCGTACCATTCATCTTCCAATTACCTGCAATAATTTTCATGGTTTTTCCCCTTTTTTTCGTTGATTTTAATCTTGTCATTTTGCTATGGTAACGCAAAAGGGGAATAAATGCTAGAATATTTACGTAATGCAGCAGACAAGCCATTGGCAAAATTTCTGATTGCTATATTGGCTTTCTCGTTTGTCGGTTGGGGCGTTGCCGAATGGGTTTTCGGTGGCAGCCGTGGCGACACAACACTGGTTCGCGTTGGCAATGCCGACGTGACAATGCAAGAATATAATGCCGAACGCAGTCGTGCCTTGGCCCAGATGACCCGTGACGAGAGTCGCGCGGTTTATACCGATGCGCAGACGGGTGCACAATTTACCGCCCGCGTTTTGGGTGACCTGTCGACACAGCGTATGGTTGAAAATCGCGCAAACGATTTGGGCTTTGTCGTGACAGACGGTCGTATCGCACGCGAAATTCGCGAATTTCCCGAATTTCAGAGCAACGGTCGTTTTTCCGCATACCTGTTTGATGCGGTGCTGAATAATTCTGGATATAGCGAGGCCACATTTGCAAACGTCCTGCGCAATCAGGTTTTGCGTGGCTACGTATTGGGCCCAATCGCTGTGCCGATGAATGTGCCACAGTTTGCACTGACCGCGGCATATAACGCCAGATATGGCCAGAAAAAGATTGAATACGCAACGGTAAAGTTTTCTGATTTCAAAGTCGGCCAACCAACCGATGCCCAGTTGCAAGAATACTATGCGGCGCACCCCCAGATTGTGCCAGAACACCGCACAGTGTCGTATGTATTGATTCCGGCCGATATGTCAAAGCCCGACAGTTATGATGCGGCGTTGGCCACCGCGCAAAAGGTCGAAGATGACATTATCGCGGGTGAATCCATGGCAACCGCGGCCAAGCGTCATAATGCCAAACACGTATCGTTGAAATCATTCGCGGCGGACGGTCGTCCGGCGGACGCAATACTGACCGACAAAATGGTCGCAAAAATCTTTGATATGGACGCGGGGCTGGAAAGTGAGCTGACCGAAACCAAACAAGGTTTTGTAATTGTACGTGTTGATAAAATTGACCCACAGCACAATGCCGAGTTTGCATCGGTAAAAAAGAACCTGATTGCCGATTGGCAGCGTGATGCCCAGCGCAAACAGGCGTATGTTCGCGCAAACGAAATCTTGGTCGATTTGAACAAAGACGGCAAATTTGCAGGCAAGAAATTATCAACCAAGTCCGCGACGGTATCGCGCACATCGGGCGCGCCCACCGACGTGTTGGTTGCGGCGTTCCGCGCAAACGCAAATGACAATTCAATCGTCAGTGCCGCGGACGCGTTCTATGTATTGCACACGGGCGATACGGTTGCACCAACCGTTGATACGAAAAAGATGACCGATTTACGCAAAGAATTGGCATCGACCCAATCGCGCGAAATCACAGACGATTATAATTCGTTCCTGATCCGCACGTATCCGGTCAAAATCAATCACAGGGTTTATGATAAATTCTTTGCAAAATAATTAAACGCCCGTTTGGGCGTTTTTTTGTTACCAAATAAAAAATGCATCACAAGTGACGCATATTGCTGTGTTTTCAAATGCGATGACTGTCCAAATCTAGCGATGGCTAGATTTGGACACAAAACACCTTGACACAAGCCGCGGAAAACGTGTACTATTACACGCATGAAAATGTCTGAATCTAGCCATGGCTAGATTTGGACAACGTGTTTTTCTCAGGTGGAGGGGGCATAACCCATGACAAATATAAATAAATCCTATCTGTTATTGGCGGCATTATTGGCGGCAAAAACCGGCACGGCAGAGGCAGCATTTACATCCAGCCAATGCACGCAGATAGTTGATTGTTTTAATCAATATTCCGAAGATGACAATGACGAGGCAGATACGGCGTGTTGTACCGATTCGTGGGGGTACGAGTATGGTACGACAAACTTTTATGCTTGTCACCGTGCCGGTATGTTGGGGCCGGATAGCGATTCTTGCGAAACATATAAATTTTCACAAAGCGCGTGTACAAAGGTTAAAAATAATGGTTGTGAAAAGTCAACGTTGCCGTCGGGTATGACGCTGCAAATATGTCAGGCCATTTACTATTATGACAAATGGTCAACGTATTGTTCTGGTACAAACCCTGGTGGTGGCACAACAACACCCAGTTTTTCTGATTATTGCAATGATGCATTGTTTAGCAACTACAGTGACCAATTCTCAGATTGTATGGCATGGAAGGACGATGTACTCAGCGATGCGCAAGCGTGCTGCAAACAGGTGCATAGCAGTAGTGCCACGTATGCACAATATTGTGTTGCAATATGGTCAGGTTCAATGTCCTGTACATCGGGCAGTGACTGCGGCCCAGGAGAGGTTCTTTCTGGTGGGTCATGCCGCGCGACCGAGGCATGTAATGTTGGTTGGTATCACCCAATCGCGGGGACGGATTACTGCGCGCAATGTCCATCGTTTGACAATGCACGTTGGAATGGCAAAACATGGTCGGACTTTACCGATATCAAGGGGGGTGACACCACCGCCGGTGCACAGGCCGGTACAACATGGGGATTGGCCACATGCTATGTCCCGACATCAACCGCATTTTCTGATCCAACGGGCTCATATGAATTTGCATGGGATTGCTATCACGGGTCGTAAACACTAATGCAACCAGATGAAAAAAACGATATTTTTGATGCTGTTCAACGACGCTTGGTTGATATAGAGGCCAGACAAAACTGGTTGATTCAAAAACTGGGTGAATTACATAATCATGTGTCGCGCCTGTATGGTATGGGGCGCAATGCCGATGATTTGCCCGATGCCACGGGACATTTGGCGTTGCAACAGCGTGCGGCGTTGCATTTGGCGGAAATGGTTGCCGCAGATTTGCGTGAAAATGGCATAGGGTATTTCTTGTCTGCGGGAAATTTGCTGGGCGCGGCGCGCAATGGCAAATTTGTACCGTGGGACGATGATATTGATTTTGGCCTGATGCGGCCGGATTTTAATCGCGCGGTTGAATTGCTGAGTGCGCGGTACAATCACGGACACTTTCAAACCGTGTGGGCGCATGCCGGCGGTATATTCAAGGTTTTGTTTATGGGAAAAATCTGTTTGGATTTATTCCCGTGGGATTGTTATTACAAGCATATTTGCACGCCCAAGGAACTGGAACGGTTCAAAATGGATTATCGTGCCGCGATGAATGCCGCACGTGATTTGGAACAGGGCGTGGGCACATACGCAACGTACTATGACATTGTGTCTGATTTGATTTTGCATGGTCGGCAGCCCGACTGGTCAAATGGCGATTTGTTCGAGGCGATTGATTGGCAATTACTGAACGAGCGTATTATGGGCCGATTCCACGATGGCGTGTGGAATCATGAATACATATTGCCATATGGTGAAATTGAATTTTGTGGGAAAAAGTTTTCTGCGCCAAATAATCCTGATGCATGGTTGACCACGCGATATGGCGATTGGAGTATTTTGTCGCCTGAATTTTCCAAGCATGTTTCGGGCAGTTTTACGTACGCCGAACTGGGTATCGTTCGCGCGTTTATTGATGGGCAAATAAAATGAACTTGGTTATACTGACGGCGGCGGGTTGTGGCAGTCGCGTCGGTGGCGCGATACCGAAACAGTTTGTCCCCGTGGACGGTTTGCCCGTGATTGTGTACACAATGCGCGCGTTTCAAAATCACCCAGAAATTGATGTTATTTGTGTTGTGACGTTGCCCGAATGGGTGGATGCGGTTGCCGAATATGGTCGGCAATATGGCATTACAAAACTGCGTCATATTGTCGTTGGTGGCGCGTCGGGTCAGGAATCGATAAAATGTGGGCTGGACGAATTGCATGGTGGCTATGCCGACGATGATATTGTTTTGGTGCATGATGGTGTGCGACCAATGGTGTCGGCGGGAATTATCTCTGATTGTATTCGGTGTGTGCGCGCCAATGGCAATGCGATTGCCGCAATCCCGTGTACCGAGGCGATTTTACAGACCACCGACGGTGGCGTATCGGCGATGACATCGATTTCGCGCGATGCATTGCGTCGGACGCAAACACCACATGGATTTTATCTGGGCGATATTTGGGCGGCGCAAAATGATGCGCTGGCACGCGGGATTACGAACACGGTTGCGTGCTGTACTTTGATGGTTGCGCTGGGGCGGCGTGTGTTCTTTTCGCGTGGCGCGGAACAGAACTTGAAACTGACCACGGCGGCGGACTTTGAAATCTTTCGTGCTTTGTTACAGGTGGCAAAATGACGATTTCTGATTTGTTGCGTGATGAATACGAAACTGCGCGCGCGGGCGTGGGCGATGCGTTGGGCGCATTGCACGGGCGGCGGATCCTGATTACGGGCGCAACGGGGTTGATTGGTGGATGGCTGGTTGATTTTTTGGCCTATATGAATGCGGCGCACGGGTTGGGGGTTGATGTTTTTGCCGTGTCGCGCAGTGCGGAAAAACTGGCGCATCGATTCGGGGGCGCGACGGAAAAACTGCATTTTATTGAATGCGATTTGGCGGGTGGAAACATCCCCGATGGCACATTTGATTTTGTTGTGCACGCGGCCAGTCCGGCGTGCCCCGCGGCATACACCGCGCGGCCGGTGGACGTAATTCGCGCAAATGTATTGGGCACAATGGTGATTCTGGATGCGGTGTGCACAAACGATACGCGATTCCTGTTTGTTTCCAGTGGCGAGGTTTATGGTCACAACAAATCCGCCACGCCATTTATTGAAACAGACGTTGGCGAAATTCAGTTCGCGACCGTACGCGCATGCTATCCTGAATCAAAGCGCACGGCGGAAACGCTATGCATGGCGTATGCGGCGCAGTATGGGCGGCATATTTGCATTGTGCGTCCGAACTATGTTTATGGGCCGCGGATTGCGCCCGAAAATAATCGCGCCGATGCACAATTTTTGCGTGCGGTAATGTCCGGACATGATATTATACTGAACAGTGATGGCGCACAGCGGCGCACGTGGTGCTATGTCGCCGACGCAGGTGTGGCGATTTTGCGGGCGATGCTGTGTGGTGCGGACGGCGCGATTTATAACATTGCAAATCCGAATGCCGTTGCGTCTGTGCGGGAATTTGCCGATTGCATGGCGCAGTGCGGTGGCGTTGCAGTGCAAATTGCGCCAAATGCGACCGCGGTGGTGGGCGCGGATTCTGTGCTGAGTGCCGACCGATTGATTCAGGCGGGTTGGACGCCCGTCTATGATTTTCAATCTGGGGTTGGGCGGACGATTGCCATCGCCAAAACGGAATAAGGTGTAAATATGGCAACGTGGGCGGACGGTAAAAATCGGTGCGCGTGGGCGAATCCAAATAATCCAGAATATATAAAATATCACGACGCCGAATGGGGGCGCGCCGTGCATGATGATACGCGGCTGTTTGAAATGCTGGTGCTGGAATCGTTTCAGGCGGGCTTGTCATGGGAATGTATCTTGGCAAAGCGCGAAAACTTTCGCCGCGCGTTTGATGGCTTTGATGCGCGTCGCATTGCCGAATATACAGACACTGATGCCCGCCGATTGATGGCGGATGCGGGAATTGTTCGCAACCGGCTGAAAATTCGCGCGGCAATACAAAACGCGCGCGTGTTTTTGGAAATAGTGCGCGAATTTGGTTCGTTTGATGCATATATCTGGCGCGCGGCGGGCGGTGCGGTAATTTGTGAGGTGTCCCGCACCCATTCGGAAATTTCAGACGCAATTTCGCGCGACCTGCGCCGGCGGGGTATGCGATTCGTTGGCACAACAATTATTTATGCGTATTTGCAGGCCATCGGCATTATCAATGGTCACAGCGCGGATTGCTGGTGCGTAAAATAAAAACATTCCACCTAGGACGGGGTTAAATTTTCTGGTGCGTTATTGCGTATTGCAGGGCCGCGCCAGTTGTTTTGTCCAAATAATACGAACTCTGTTCTGTGGCCCATTTTTCGTACAGGTCATTGGCGATGGTGGCATTGTTCACGTAATTATCTGTTACAAACAGCATCAGTTGTGTGCCAATCATTCCATATTCGGGATTGTAAAAATCCACTCTGTGTGCATCTTCGTGGGCCAGTGTTTTCAAAAAGCGGTTCACGTTCGAGAAATTTGCCCCAGACCCCTTGAATATGAATGCCCGACGTCTGCGATCGTACGCCGCACCCCAGGAATCTGTCAGTTTGTGTGGGCCATTTGGCGCATCGTCTTCTATAATTGTGCCGCGGGGCAGGCCGTTTGCTTTGGCACTTTCGTCTAAAATCATATGCGCTAAATTTACTTTTTCTGAACCAGACAGGTTGTCAAAATTATACAACATTTCTGAGATTTGTTTGTTGCTTGATATGATTTTTCGGTACATCTCTATGCGTTCGCCAACCACAAAATCGCCATTGCGCAAATCGACCAGTTCGTCCATTTGTTTCAGATAATCGGTGATTAAATTTATTTTTCCTGTTTTGTCATCTGGTGCGATTGATTTTACTTTTTTTGCAAAATCCATTTCCAGTTTTGCCACCTGGGGGTCAAAGGTACTGTAATTTGGGTGCGTACGGCGAATGTGCGTCAACCAATCTGCAAATGCGTCGACTAAATCTGGATAATCTTGCTTATATTTTTTCAGGTTTGTATCGTTTATGCTATCCAGATTGTATTTCTGTAACAATTTTTGTACTTTTACGGCGTATGCTTCTGTCTGGGCGGCTTGCTTGTTTATCTCGTCCCATGCCCTCCAATGCTGAACAGTTTTTTGCATTGTGGCAACATCGCCATGAAACATTTCCTTGAAATCTTGCCAAGTGTGATTTCTGTTACCGTATTTTTTGTACGCCTCGTAAAATGTTTTATCTGTATCAGACATGGCGTCAACATTCATTATGTAGTCCAACGTCGAAATGTCCTGTGTGACAGTTTGGCCAACGCGTTGGAAAATATTTTGAATGGCTTTTTGGTAATTTTCTGTTTTCATGTTGAACACCTGCGCACACATTATAGCACAAAAAGCGTGCATTTTGAATATGGTATTGAACTGCGCCAATCACGACCAAAATTAAAACGCCCCGAGTGGGGGGCTATCGGCTGGCAGCTGATTCACTCGCACGGCATGATATGCCGGCTGCGTGGCATTCGTATGACGTTCGCGGTACTGTCGTTTGCAAACGTCAACTCATAGTCGAACCAACAGGTTCTGCCTCCAGAAAACCCAACCAAAAATTAAACCGGCACAAGGCCGGTTAAATTTTTGGTTGGGGCAGCTGGATTCGAACCAACACTGACGGAGTCAGAGTCCGGAGTTCTACCGTTAAACTATGCCCCAATGCGGTGCGCATTATATAATGTCTTTTTTCGTTTTGCAATGAAAATTTATGCCTTTTGGTGGCAGGGCGGTCGTTTTTGTGATATTATGCCCCCTATGAACATTCCTGTATCTGATATTATTAAATTTCATTTGGTGCGTACGCACTGTCATATTGATTGCCTGAATTATTTTGCGGGGTTGCTGGGGGCGGCGTTTCCCATGCACGACAGTGATAAATTCACAGAACCGTATCAAACGGGCTATGCATATCGGAATTATGTGGGCTATCACCCAGATATGCAGATGTTGCCCCAGCAAGAGGAACTGTACAAACGCGTTCATGACGAACATCATCATATGCAGCCGCATCATGTTGGTGCGTGGGACGATGTACGCCAGATTCCGAAAAGTATTTTGACCGAAATGGTGTGCGATTGGCACAGTGCAAATTTTGAACAGGCCGTGATATTGTCCCAGACCGAATACGAATCGGTGCGTGCGTTCTATGACCGCGTGATGTCGCGGTTGGCATGGTCGGACGCACAGCGTGAATTTATATTGGAACTGATTTCCGAATTGGCGCGGCGCGTGGACAATGATGCGGTGCGCGCAATTTGGACGCCGGCATTGGAACTGTGAAATCAAACCCATAGATTTATAGACGCCCCCGCCGCATAATGCGGATATGGAGACGAGAAAATTATTTTATGCGCTGGCGGTGGCGATGCCATTGGTGGCTGCAAACAGTGCCGATGCCTGTACGGGTATCACACTGAAATCCGATGACGGCGGTGTCGTTGTCGCACGTACAATCGATTGGTCACGCGAAGAAATGGACAACATATATGTTGTGATTCCGCGTGGTTATACCCAGACGGCAATTTTACCAAACAATGCGTCGGGCGGTATGCAATATACCGCAAAATACGGCTATGTCGGGTTGGGTATGGAACAGGCCGAGTTTATCGTAGATGGCACGAACGAGGCGGGGCTGTCTGCGGCATTGTTCTATTTCCCAAAGTATGGCGAATATAAACCATATGATGCGGCATTGGTGGGGCAATCCATTGGTGATTTGCAATTTGTATCGTGGGTGCTGGCGAATTTCGCCACCATTGATGAACTGCGTGCGGGTATGGAAAATATTCGCATAATCAATATTGATTCCCGTGCCGATACCGTGCATTGGCGTATAACCGATCCATCTGGCCGTCAGGTCGTGATAGAGGTTGTTGATGGCCAGGTCAATTTCTATGATAACCCATTGGGTGTTTTGACCAACGCGCCATCGTTCCCGTGGCACAGGTCTAATTTGAATAATTACGTGAATTTAACCCCTGGGACGGCGGGGCCGGTTGATATGAATGGCGTGCAACTGTCAGCATTTGGTTCGGGCAGTGGTTTTCACGGATTGCCTGGGGACTTTACACCGCCATCGCGATTCGTTCGTGCGGCATTCTTGGAATCTTATTCATTAAAGCAAAAGACCGCGTTTGATTCTGCAATGCAGGCGTTTCATATCTTGAATAACTTTGATGTGCCGACGGGCGTTCAGTTCGCGGTTGGGCGTGCGCCGAATAATATGCCGTCCGCCACCCAGTGGACAATCGCGACCGATTTGAAAAATATGGTGATTTATTATCACACTATGTATGACCGTACGGTGCGTTCGATTGATATGTCGGCGATTGATTTTGGCACGGTTGCGTTCCAGACGCATCCGCTGGACACCAGCAAGAGTCCGACGATTGTCCCTGTGCAAATTGAATATGCGCCAACACCGGTTATGGTTGAAACGGATGTGACCGTTGTCGAAATGGCAGAATAAAAAATATTTGTCTTTTATTTAATGTCAGAACAGATATAATCCTTGGGTGTATAACCCAAGGAGAAATCTGATATGAAAATCAAACCATTTGCAGGTGTACGTCCACCAAAAGAATTGGCAGAGCAGGTTGCGTCGCGCCCGTACGACGTTCTGAATTCGGCCGAGGCCAAGCAAGAGGCTGGTGAAAAATCATTGCTGCATATTATCAAGCCAGAAATTGATTTTGACCCGATTGCCGATGAACACGCACAGGTCGTCTATGACAAAGCGGTGGAAAATTTCAAATTGTGGCAGAATCGCGGTTGGCTGGTTCAAGACCCAAAAGAAATGTACTATATTTATGCCCAGACGATGGACGGTCGCACGCAGTATGGTCTGGTTGCGGCGGCAAATGTTGATGACTATATGTCGGGCAAAATTAAAAAGCACGAATTGACGCGCAAGGACAAAGAAGACGACCGTATGATTCACGTTCGTATCCAAAATGCGAATATTGAACCGGTGTTCTTTGCGTATCCTGATGTTGATGAAATGAACAAGATTGTCGCCGACTGGGTTGCGTCGCACGCACCAGAATATGACTTTGTCGCGCCTGATGGTTTTGGCCACACGTTCTGGGCAATTACAGATGATGCGGTCAATGCGCGCATAACTGAAATATTCAAAAATATTCCGGCGATGTATGTTGCCGATGGTCACCACAGAACCGCCGCCGCCGCCCGTGTTGGCGCGGAAAAACGTGCGCAAAATCCGAATCACACAGGAAACGAAGAATATAACTATTTCTTGGCGGTGATATTCCCAGAATCACAACTGCACGTTATTGACTATAACCGTGTTGTGCGTGATTTGAATGGATTGACGCCAGATGAATTTTTGGCGCGTCTGGGCGAATCGTTTGACGTTACCGATATGGGCACAGAAATTTACAAGCCGACGAAGCTGCATAACTTTGGCATGTACCTGAATGGCCATTGGTACAGTTTGACGGCGAAATCTGGTACATATAACGACAACGACCCGATTGGCGTTCTGGACGTGACGGTATTGTCAAATTTGGTGTTTGATAAAATCTTGAATCTGGGTGATTTGCGCACCAGCAAACGAATCGATTTTGTCGGTGGTATTCGCGGGTTGTCGGAATTGCAGAAACGCGTTGATTCGGGTGAAATGGTTGCGGCGTTTGCGTTGTACCCCGTTACCATGCGCCAGATTATTGATATTGCCGATACAGGCAACATTATGCCACCCAAGACGACGTGGTTTGAACCAAAGTTGCGCAGTGGCTTGGTTATTCACAAGTTGTCATAAAAAACGGGGCATCGCCCCGTTTTTTATGACAGAGAGCAATCCCCCCCCCTCATGGGAATTTTTTATGATTGAAATTTGAGTTTATGTTGATTATACTAAATATGAATCCAAAGGGATTTGGGTTCGGGGCCTTCAACAAGCCCGTAAATCTGTGATATGCGCGATGCGTGTATCAAATCCGCACAGTAAAGCGGCGCACATGCGCCATTTATTGTATGTACCCCACCATTATGGTCGGGGATCCGCCGGTTATACAACAAGGGAAACCCAAAGGCCGGTGGGGTCATTCTGATTTATGATTTGTTGAAATCTCCGACCGTCAAATAATTTTTGGCGGTTTTTTGCAATTTGTTTTGACATATGTCCTGATAGGATAATTTTGCGCTTGCAAGTGTAAAAACAGATGCTATAAAAGAAAGTAACAGGCAGTTAAATGCCATCATTTGGAACAAAGAAGAACCCATATGAAAATGTCCCGTACAGCAATCAAAGAACTAACCGCGGCATATCGTGCCGTATTGAAACATGCGTTTATTGCAGCAATGGGCGCAATGGTCGTTATCGGTGGCGCATCGGCGGCTGATCGTACACTGGTTGCCGAAGATGAATTGTATCCAGCCCAAGATGGTATGGTTTTGGACATTCAGGACAAAGAAGTCAAGGATTTGGGCGACTGGTCAGAAACACTGATTTTCGTTGGCAATGACAAAGGTCTGTTGACGGTTGGTGCGGGTTCGGTATTCAAAAATAATTTGGTTGAATCGGGCATATTCTATACCGCAAAACCAAAAGCACCCCAGACCGGCGGCATGTTGATAATCGGGGCAAACACCGTATTTGATGGCAATATGGCCAAGGATTCGGCGGGTGCGATTGCGGATTTTGGGACTGTGATTGTATCATCGGGGACACAGTTTAATAACAACAGTGCATATGCAACCGACGAAACGACCGGCACACGTTTAATTGGTGGCGGTGCGATTGCAATGGGTATCAATGGCAAACTGGTTGTTGATGGCGCAGAATTTAATAATAACACCAGCCGATTCGATGGTGGCGCGATTGCAACACGCAGAACACTGGAAGATTCTGAAATCCCACAGGTGGACAATCTGGGCAATTATATCAAGATTTCAAATTCCGTGTTTTCTGGGAATCAGGCGTTGGGTGGTATGATTGACACCGCCAGCAACAGAACCCGTGGTGGTAACGGTGGCGCGATTGCAAATACGTTTTTGACAACTGAAATCAATAACACCAGATTTGAAAATAACTCTGCCGCGATGAACGGTGGTGCGATTTACAATCATCATTTTATCAAGACCGATGCCAAGGGAACTGATTCTGGTTTGGGTGGCAATATGAAATTTACCGACGCCAGTTTTATTGGAAATTCTGCCGCGCAAAAGGGTGGGGCGATTTACAATGATATGGGCGATATAACCCTGAATGGTAAGACGGTATTTTCTGGCAATGTGGCCAAGAAAGATGGTGGTGCAATTTACAACAATC
>JAUNMD010000119.1 GCA_030531915.1 Pseudomonadota bacterium | reverse complement strand
GTGGAAGGTGAGCTACAGGAAGTTTCCTATGGGCCACGGCGAGAAGTCGGTCATCAACCTGTTGTGTAGTGGCCTGGAACTCTACGACGACGAAATGCTTGCCATTCGCTGGCACATGGGCGCATGGGGCATCAACATGAACAGCTATGAAGACCAGCGTTGCTATGATGCAGCCCGCACGCTCTACCCGCTTTGCACCATCGTTGGGGTGGTTGACGGTTTGGCTGCCGGCATCATGGAACGCACCGCCGAAGACGTTGAGCAGCTTTAACGCTGTTCAACAAAGGCGCGTATCTCGTCAATATGGGCACGGCCATAAGCTCGCCCAAGGTCGTAGACGCGCTGCATATCGGCTGGCGACTTGCTCACATCGGCAATGTTGAGCGGAGCATCGGGGGCAAGAACAAGCGTATTGCCCTGTTGCTCCTGTTGGGCCACATAGTCCAACTGAGCATTATACATATCGGGACGTTCGTCCATGGCTTTGCGAATGGCGGGATGGCGACGCAACCAGAAGTCAACAATGTGAATATAACCCTTCTGACGCTTACGATAGGAACGGGGCTGGGAGAGGATGACCACGTTGCGGACGTAGCCCTGACGTTGGAAGAAAGCCAGTGGAATGCTGTCGGCAATGCCGCCATCCAACAGTTTACGCCCGCACAGGTGCACAATGCGCGACACCACGGGCAGAGAGGCCGAAGCCCGTATCCACTCAAGGGCCTCATGGTCTACCTTTTCCAACTGGTGGTAGACGGCTTTGCCACTGTCTACATCGGTGCAAACCAGCCAGAACGCCATGGGATTGGCTGCAAAGGCTTCAGCATCGAACACATCGTAGCGCGTGGGCACCACATGATAGGCCATTCGGGCGTTGACAAGATTGCCCGTGAGCAACCACGAACGCCAAGACGTGTACCGCCAGCACCGCGCAAACCGCTTGTTGTAGCGCAAGGCACGCCCCGGCTGTCGACTCTTGTAGTTGCAGCCAAACGCCGAACCAGCCGACACTCCCACCATACCATCGAAACTAATGCCTTCCTCCATCATCACATCGAGGATGCCAGCTGTAAACAGGCAGCGCATTCCGCCACCTTCAAGTACCAATCCTGTCTTCATAAGTAGCTACAAAGTTACACGATTTCTGCCAATTTTCTACCCAGTCTTTTGCAGAATTTACGGAAAAAGCGTAGCTTTGTATTTCAATTAGCATCTACACATGGACACTATCAGCAAACACATCGTGGTGACCTCAATGGTGAGGGGCTTCTTCGACAGCTTCTTCTCGGGGCTGCTGGACAGCAAGGCTCAATCGGTTGAAGAAAAACGTCAACCACGTTTATTAAAACAACTGGTGGCAGCGTGTTACGAAAATATGTCAGGCTGCTTCTCAAACGTAATGTTTCCGCTCTTGTTGGGCATGAACTTCGAGAGTTACGACAAGGCGGTGGAGGCCATGCAGGCCCACCACTTCAACAACGACACGTCACACAAGCTGCTATTGCGCTTTGCCTGCCAGTCGAAACCGCTCTACGACACGTTGGTGGCCGAATACAGACGGCAGATGGAAACGCTGCTCTTAGGACACATTCAGTCGGTGGCCGAACATGTGCGCACACGACAACCAATGCCAGAAGGCGAGGAAATGGATAGCGACCACGCCATACGTGCCGTAGTGCGTGCCGAGATGCACGGCTATGCGCTGGGCATCAAGGTCAGTGGCACCGGCCGCACATCGCTCCACCAGCCCACAGTGTTCAGGTTGATGGCGGAAGGCATGGCCACCTTGCTGCACGACGAGGAGACAGACGTCTGGGCAGACATGGAAAAGATTGGTCTCGACGGTGTCTACAGGCGCGTGTGCAAGGATGCACGCAACTATGAAACGCTCATCAACGAGATGAATCAGGCCTACGAAGATTTGGCCACGGCCGAGGGCATCGTGAGCGCTTTGGGAGACGACAACAAAGACAACACCTAACGGTACGGTTACGGCTGCTCTGTAAAAGCGGCCGTTTTAGCGTCTAAAACACGGCATTTCAGCGCCTAAAACCGGCTCTTTTAGGAGCTAAAACACGGGGTTTTAGAACATAATATCTAACACATTGATAATCAACAAGATACAAAACCCATGACAAACATCGACAAAACACGGCCCTACTGGTTCCCCATGAGGGTGACTTATGGACGGGAAATGAAGGTGAAAGCGTTTCTTGAAGCGCATGGCGTGACCTGTTTTCTGCCCATGAAGCCACAGATGAACTGCGA
>JAUNMD010000118.1 GCA_030531915.1 Pseudomonadota bacterium | reverse complement strand
CGTCCAGCACTTCCGCCGCGACCGTCCCGAACCGGCACTCCGCGTTCACGAAAAGATGCTTCCCCGTGAAGACAAGCGGCTTCGTCTCGACCGTCCCCTTCCCGGCGGCGACCATCCCGGCAAAGCCGTCCCGCCGAAGCGAGGCCACGCCGATCGCGCCGTTGGAATACATCCCGTTGCGCTCCCAGGAAAACTTCTTCCCGATGCGCGTCCCGTCTCCGCGAAGTCCCGAATAATAGAACCACAGGCGCTCGTCCCGGATGACGCAGATGCCGCCGACGGCGCTCAGGTAGCCGGCGTCCCACTTCCCCGAGTCGCACCCCGACGGCGCGATGTCCGGCTCCTTTCGTGGCACAAAGGTCTTGCCGTCGCGCGAAAAGCAGAAATGCAGACCCGTCTGCTTCGGGAGGCCGACCTTGGCGAAATCGTCGTTGTCCCCCGGCGTGCCGTAGAGGACTTCCATGACGCCCAGCATCACCGACTCGTAGGCGACGGCGTTGAAGCTGTAGAGCGAATACCGTTCGCCGATGTTCGCCGTCAGCCACTTCTCGGGAACGGGCGCATCCGCCGCAGCGGGGCCGTCCTTGTCGCCGGGCCACCGCCAGCGGCAGTCCGCACCGCCGAAGGTCCTGGACGCGAAATACCGGCGCGAACGTCCCGCAAAGCAGTCCCTCAGGGAAAACACCCAGTTCCGGCGGAACGAGTCGTAGTAGGACGTGGACCGATCTCCCGACCGCCCGGCCACGCCGAGGCTGTCGAAGTGCAGCCCGTCCTTCGACGTCCAGAGCCGGTCGGCCGTGACGCCGCCCGGATCGGAAATGTGCAGTTTCCAGGACGCATACGGATTCTCCGCCGCATAGTCCGGCGAAATGCACCAGCTGTCAAGCGTGTCCTTTTCGAAGATCCGGTTGGTCCCCGGAACAATGCCGAGATCCGGATACGTCCAGTCCCGTCCATCCGCCGATTCGGCGTAGCAGATGTCGCCCAGCCAGTCCGCCTGGTACCAGAGACGGAACTTCCGGCGCGTCGGATCCCACCAGAGACCGCCGTCCGTCGCCGCCGTCAGGTTGACGGGCTCGCCGCCTCCGCCCGACGAACCGTCCGTCTTGCCGGGCGCCGCGCCGCTCCCCGGCCAAATGATCGGATCCTCCTCCTTGACAGGACGGTTCCAGTGCCGGACAATGCCCTCCGTCTTCCGGACCAGCGCATCGTCGACGAACAGCTGCCGCCCGACGTCGATGTCCACCACCCCGGACGGCTCCGCCGACGCGGCCCCCGCAACAAACGCGGACATCCAAACGGGAAACAGCCAAAGCCCCCTTGACTTCATTTTCTCCATTCCTTTCTTCTCCATCACGCCGGCAGTATACCACAAAAATTGTGATACAATACGCACGTCTTGAAATACAGGAGCCGTTATGACATCCATGATAACCGCGCGTGTTGATGCTGCAAAGCGTAAAGCCGCCGAAAAAGTCTTCGACGACATCGGCATCACCACATCCGGCGCCGTCAACCTGTTCATCTGCGCCGTAGCCATGAACGGGGGAATTCCGTTCCCCGTTGGTTCACCCCGCATGTCCACCCCGCAATCCTGGCACACAAATTTCTCCGGGACGTCCCCACAATCCGGTCTTCGCCTGGGGCTCGCAGACGGCAAGTATGGTTTCGCCAAGGATTTCGACACGAAATTTGACGCACTGGACTCAGAAATCGCCGAACTGTTCGCATGAGCGCCGCCATGAGATACCTTGTCGATACGCATGTCCTGATCTGGGCCGTGGCAAACACGCCTCGCCTTTCCCCTGCCGCGAAGGACATTCTGTCCACCCCCTCCCATGAATTCTATTTCAGCGCGGCCTCGATCTGGGAAATCGCCCTGAAGCATCTCAAGCATCCCCTGGACATCCCCCTGTCCGCACAGGATGCTAAACGCGAGTTCCTTGATGCGGGCTTCAGGGAATTGACGATCGACTCTGACGCAGCCTCTGCCGTGGGCGATCTGCCGCCCATTCACGGCGATCCCTTTGACCGCCTGTTGATTTCCCAGTCCCGGCGGTCGGGCATGCTGTTTCTCACGCACGACCACCTCATCAAACCCTACGGCGGGAACATCGTGATGGTCTAAGGAAATCCACGTTTTTACAAATCCGGCATCAAGTGCCGGATTTGTAAAAACCGGGTTCGTCCTCGACGAGAGCCGGAAGGATCCACGCCGACACCGCCGCGCACTCGACGCCGAACGGCAGATAGCCCGCAAAGCCGATGAGCGGCATCT
>JAUNMD010000117.1 GCA_030531915.1 Pseudomonadota bacterium | reverse complement strand
AACCCCCGTCATTCCGTGGCTTGTCCGGGCCCCGCAAAATTGATAAATTTTGTGGACGGTGTCCATCGGAATCTAGGTAATAATAGAGTCGCGCCGAATGGCGCACTTTTTTATTCACTGGATTGCTTCGTTTCACTCGCAATGACAGTGTTTCTAGAATGAGAAAATCATTCTCGTTGCGGGCTAAGTTCTCCTCAGGAGTACCCGAAGGGGGAGGTGGTCTTTTGTCCGAAATCATCAATCTATAATTATGCGCTCTCCCGACCACCCCGTCGCATTCGCGACACCCATCCAACGGAGGGGAACTTAGTATGTTTTAGGCACGTGTGTCGTCTGCGGACTGACGTCCTTGCCGCATCCTGCGCTTCGCTTGGATTCATTGCGAGCCAGCACGGCGACGCGCGGCAATCCGGTGGGTAGTGTCGCGCGCAGCGCACCATTTTATTTCAGTTCAGAAATCGTATCGGCGATTTTATAGGACAGTTTTGCAATCAACTTGCTCTGTGTGGCGACGATTGCGTCATAGTCCGGCGCGCCCGATGCATCGTGTGGGGTCGGCGCGGTGAACGTGTTCTTTTTCTGAACCATCACGTCACCACGGTCGTTTGTGACCAACCACCACGCAGACAAAGTTATGTCGCCATTTTCAACCGTATCAAATCGCACAAATTCAATCGACACGTTGTATTTCGCGGCCTTGCGCGTGCCAATGCGTGACGGGCGCGCACTGATGTTTTTCGCGTACATATTCATATTTTCAGAAATCACCACGGGCAGGGCGGCGTCCAGATTTTCAATCCAGCGATCAAATTCCGCCAGTGTGATTTCGGTGGAGTCATTGTGGCGTACGACCATTTGGGGACGCGCAACCGATTGCGGCACAGAAACCGTATCAATGGCGATGTTCGTAACGGTCGACGGGCCACGTGTCTGGGACGCAACAGTCGGCGTCGTCAGACCGTAAAAACGCGATTGTGGACTGGTGTGACCGCCAAAACAGCCCGCCAATGCCAAACATGCGGTGGACACAACCAAAATTTTGCTTTTCATCAATAACCTCCTTTGCCTTTCAGTAATGCTTCGGGGTGACGTTCCAAGTAATCACTCAGTCGTGACACCGCCTGTGCGGCGTCGCTGACGTCGCGAATCATTTTGTTCAAATCAGTAATGCTGGTCGATACCGGTTCGCCCAACGCGTTCACAACGCGGTTTATGCCCGCCACCGCCGTGGTTGTCTGTTGCAACAATTCTGGAATTGTCTGGTTCAGATTTTGCAACAATGCATTGGTGTTGTTCGAAATGTCTTGCAATGGAATCTTTTGCAGATTCTGGGACAATTCGTCGAATATTGATGGCACGGTTGGAATTTCCGGATCATTGATTCCGTATTTTTTTGCCAAGAATTTCGCCGGATATTGCGGATAGAAATCCAATTCAATCATCATTTGTCCGGTCAAGACACTCTGACTCTGCAACTTGCCTTTCAACCCATGTGCCACCAGCGCGTCCAGCCATTTTGTGTCGCCCACAGAATCCACCGCGGCCTGTGTTGCACTGGTCACGACCTTTGGGTCAAAAGTGATGTACACCGGAATAATAATTTTATCTTCGCTGTTTGGCATCAGCTGAATTTTTTCCACCTTGCCAACGGGAACGCCACGAAAATACACCTGTGACCCCACGGACAGGCCACTGACCGACCCCTCGAAAAACAATACGGGTGTCATTTCATTGCGGGTCAATCGCCCACCGAAAAAGAATCCCAGTGCCGCGATAATCAGTACCAGTCCAAATACCATGAATGCGCCGACTGCGCGTTTGTTTGGTTTTAACATTTCCGCCCCTTTGTGTTGCCGCGTGTCAAAAATTCAATGATTTCGCGGTTCTTGGTTGTTTCCAATAATTTCTGTGGTGCGCCGCGTCCCGCAATGGAATGCGTCGCCGCATCGATATAGATAGAATTTGTCGCAATGGACATAATTGAATCCAATTCATGTGTCACCATAACAATCGTCGTGCCCGCACGATTGATATGCACAATTAAATCGTCCAACTGCTTTGATCGTATTGGGTCAAGGCCCGCCGACGGTTCATCAAAAAACACTATTTCCGGATTCAACGCCAGCGCACGCGCCAATGCCGCGCGCTTTATCATACCACCACTGATTTCCGTGGGGTATAAATCGCGCGCATCGGCCAGTCCCACCAGTTCCAGTTTTTCCGCCACACGCCGTGCAATCTGTTGCGACGACATTTTCGTCTGTAATTCCATGGGCAGGGCGACATTT
>JAUNMD010000012.1 GCA_030531915.1 Pseudomonadota bacterium | reverse complement strand
CCACGGCGTGCCGCGGCCGCAGCCGCTTCGACGCCGGCATGTCCCCCACCAATAACGATTACATCAAATTCTGTCATTGATCAGAACCGTCCCATACCGCCGTTGATATTTAATGTCTGGCCGTTGATATATGATGCCTCGTCGGACGCCAAGAACACACATGCATTTGCAATGTCATCTGGTGTGCCAAAGCGGCCGGCCGGAATTTGCGCCAGATATGTTTTCTTTAATTCGTCCGGCAACACATCGGTCATTGGTGTTTGAATAAACCCAGGCGCGATGCAGTTCGCGGTGATGCCGCGGGACGCAACCTCGGCTGCGATGGATTTTGTCATTGCAATCATACCACCCTTGGACGCGGCATAGTTCGCCTGACCTGGGCCACCAATCACACCGATAATGGACGCCATATTGATAATGCGACCAAAACGATTCTTCATCATTGGCATAATCGCCGCGCGGCACATTTTGAAGCATGCCCGCAGGTTTGTGTTGATAACATCATCAAATTGTTCGTCGGACATACGCATCAACAATGTGTCTTTGGTAATACCGGCGTTATTGACCAAAATGTCGATTTTACCTGCGGCCTCTATCGTGTTCATAACCAATTCAACCGCGCCACCGTCCGCCGACAGGTCACATGGCAATTTAATAAATCCTGCGCCACCAAATTCAGATTCCAGTTTTGCAATATTACGACCCGATACAACAACCGTTGCACCCGCCGCGCGCATCTTGTGTGCGATTGCACCACCAATACCACCTGTTGCACCCGTAATCAGCGCGACGCGCCCTGTTAAATCAAACATCTTTATATCTCCAATTTCTTTGCGTTTATTTCTGGACATATTCTGCCCGCCAATCCTGTCAAGACATTGCCCGGCCCGATTTCAATTTGTTCCGTGATGCCTAAATTATGCATTTCCATCACGCTTTCGCGCCAACGAACACCGTGGGTCATCTGGTACACCAATTCGTCTTTGATTTCATTTACGTCCATCATTGGTGCGGCCGTTTTGTTTGCGATAAATGTTGCACTGGGGTGCGCAATTTCAATGTGCGCCAACGCATCACGCATTTCGTCCGCCGCAGGCCCTTGCATACGGCAATGAACCGGCACAGATAACGCCAATGGCATCGCGCGACGCGCACCCGCATCTTTGGCGCGGGCCAATACATCTTCGACCGCGCCGCGTGCGCCCGATACAACAACCTGATTTGGACAGTTGTCATTTGCAACATCACATTCTGTGCCATGACACAAATCACGAATAACATCAATGTCCAATCCCAAAATCACGGCGGTCAATCCCGTGCCCGCTGGTGCCGCACGCTGCATCGCGTCCCCGCGCAGGCGCAACAACCGCGCCGTATCACGCAACGATAACGCGCCCGCCGCGCACAGTGCCGTATATTCACCCAAACTGTGGCCGGCAACATATTCTGGTAATTTTTCGCGCGCCGCCCGCAGCATCGCAATCGATGTCGCCATAATCGCCGGCTGAACATTTGCGGTCAATGTCAGTTCGTCCATTGGGCCATTAAAAATAATATCAGATAATTTTTGATTTAACGCATCGTCAACCTCGTCAAAGACGGCGCGGGCGGCGGCGTTATTTTCATACAGTTCACGTCCCATGCCAACGGCCTGTGCGCCCTGACCTGGGAAAACAAAAATAGCAGACATATTCATTACCCTTGTTGTAATTACAATGGGAATTATACTTTGCGAATACTAAATTCGCAACCGCAATAATTTTGGCGGTAAAAATCAGACGCCCGCCCAATTTGTTGACGTAATTTTTCGTCCCATTTGATGGGAACATAGCATGCACCCAATGCGCCCTGCCCCGCGGAATCAACCTGTGATTGGTCTTTGTGGCGTGATACGCCGAACACAGACGCCACCGCGGTGTATCCGTGCGCGCGGGCAAACGCGGCCGCATACTGAAACCGAAATTCAAAACATTTGCTGCATCGCGCGCCACGTTCGGGTTCGTTTTCCAATCCTGCAATATGCGCGCGCCATGCCGCATGATCGTAATTGCCGATGGCATACTTTACGCCTAACTTTTCACAATACTTGATTTGTTCATTCAGGCGTTTTGTGTATTCTGATTCTGGGAAAATATTCGGGTTGAAAAACAGCACGATAAAATCGTCCACACCCGCAATTTCCCCGTTTGCCAACTGCTGAATTGCGCCGGCACTGCACGGCGCACAGCATGACATTAAAACCAGTTTTTCGTGTTCCATTTTACTTTACATACGCATCGCCTATTTTGGCGTCTGCGCCCAGTTCAACAATTTCGTCGCCATTGTCATTTATGCCCAGTTCCGCGCCACTGCACATCATACCAAATGATTCTGTGCCGGCCACGGTGCGCTGGGAAATTGGCTTTTTCATATTTGGCAATGTTGCGCCCACGGGGGCCAAGACCCCAATCATACCCGCACGCACATTTGGTGCACCGCACACGATTTGCAATTCATGATGCGTGCCATCGTCCACGGTCAATATATGCAGGTTGTCACGCGTTGGGTGATTTTTCACCGCAACAATTTTCGCCACAACCGGCACAATTTTGTTTTCGTTGCGTGGTGCATATTTTTCGGTCAGTTCTGCAACCGTTTCATCATCAATACGCGCAAACAGATTTTCCGGCACGACAAATTCTGCGCCGTCGGTAATGCGTGGTTCAAACGTTTCCGGCCACGTCATATCGTGCGGTGTGGCAAATATATTCTGCATCTTGTCCGCGGCATTTGGTATAAATGGCACAGATACACGTGCATACAGGTCAATCAACTGGAAACATTGATTCAACACCGCCGCCGCGCCCGCCACGTCACCGTTCTTTACCAGTGTCCATGGTTCGCATCGTGTCATATATTCATTGCCAATCGCATACAGACCGCGCAATGCAACAATCGCGGCGCGAAATTCACATGCGTCCAGTGCCGTGGTCAGTTCAGACAATTTTTCGTTTATCTGTTTAACCAAATCGGCGTCCAACGCGCCCGCCGCCGGCACGTTTGTGCCAAAATTCTTGGCGGTCAATTTGCAAACGCGTGAAACAAAGTTCCCCAGCATACCATTCAAGTCCTTGTTCACAATGTCGGCAAAACGTGCGAATGTGAAATCTGTGTCGTCTGTCTCTGGGGCGGACGCAATCAGCGCGTAACGCCATGCGTCGGCCGGTGCGATTTCAATCGCGCTGTCCAGAAATACGCCACGATGTTGGGACTTGGAAAATTTACCGCCTTCAAAGTTCAAGAAATTCATGGACTTTAACATATCAACGGTTTTCCAATTATCATTCATCGCCAACTGTTGTTCTGGGAAAAATACCGCGTGGAATTTCACGTTGTCCTTGCCCATAAATTGCGCATAGTGCGCGTCCGGATTTTTCCACCAATCGGCCCAGTTTTCACGTGCGGCCTGTGATATGGAAACATAACCCCATGGCGCGTCAAACCAAACATAGAATACCTTGTTCTCATAGCCATCTTTATTGACAGAAATCCCCCACGGCAGGTCGCGCGTAATTGATGTGTCGCGCAATTCGTCCGATGCCCAGCCATTTGCAATCGCACTGGCGGTCTTGGACCATTTTGGTGCATGCGATTTTAACCATTCGCGCCATACGCCTTGGACACGCGACGCCATAAAGAACAAATTCTTGGTCGGACGCATTTCGACGTCACACGCCCCCGAAATCGCACTGCGTGGGTTTTTCAGTTCGTCGGCCTCGTACGTTGCGCCGCATTTATCGCATTGATCGCCACGCGCGTTTTCATAGCCGCATTTTGGGCATGTGCCCAGCAACTGGCGATCGGCCAAAAACATATTGTCAGTTGCCGAATATGGTTGCAGTGTTTCGCGTTCCTCAATCAATCCTTGGGCGTCCAAGCGCGCGAACAATTCATGAATCAGTTTTTCTTGTAATTTCGTATGTGTGCGCCCATACAGGTCAAACGACAGGTTGAAATCCCGCACCGCACGCAAGTGTTTTTCATACCACTTGTTCGCATAATCTGGAATTGACATACCGTCCGCCGCCGCGCCAACAACAACCGGTGTGCCGTGTTCGTCCGCCCCACAGACATACAATACGTCGCGTCCGCGTGCGCGGCAAAAACGTGCGTAAATGTCCGATGGCAACCAGCAACCAATCAAGTGCCCCAGATGCAATTCACCATTTACATATGGTAATGCAGATGTAATTAAATATTTATTGCTTTTGTTTGTCATAATTGTGCCCTGTTATATTTTAATAAAAATGCGACGCCCAACGGGGCGTCGCACAGAATCCCGTCAGAATTTTTTATTCAAGATTAGTTCTGCATTCGCATAGTTTTTATTTCCAATAAATTTATTTATACACTTTGTTCACACTGCGGTGAAAATTTGTGGTGGGTGGTATTGGACTCGAACCAACGACCTTTACGATGTCAACGTAACGCTCTAACCAACTGAGCTAACCACCCAATGCACCGCGCATTATAACAGAGTTTTTACCGATTGCAACCATTTTATCGTGGCGCATCGCAGCAGGGGCGGGCGCACTTTCCAAAAAAAAACACCGGCAAATGCCGGTGGTTTTTATTCATGACGCAAACTGTCAATGGGGTTCAGTTTTGCGGCCTTTAACGCCGGCACAACACCAGATGCCAGACCAACAATCACCGCAACCGATACAGACAGTATTACCGGCCACATTGAAAACGGCACGTTATACCCCAGCCACAGACGACCAACCCCCTGTGACAGGCCGACACCAATAATCAGCCCCGCCATCGAACCAATAAATGAAATCAGAATTGATTCAGATAAGAACTGAATAATAATCTGGCGTTCACGTGCACCGATGGCCTTGCGAATACCGATTTCGCGCGTACGTTCTGCAACAGATACCAGCATCATGTTCATAATGCCGATTGCGCCCACCAGCAACGATACCGCCGCAATCGCAATCAACAGCATTTTCATGTATCCGGTGACCGTGTTCATTG
Organism: Pseudomonadota bacterium; assembly: GCA_030531915.1. GTDB lineage: Bacteria > Pseudomonadota > Alphaproteobacteria > Rs-D84 > Rs-D84 > Enterousia. The sequence goes on along the minus strand of JAUNMD010000012.1, from coordinate 9,879 downwards.
TTTCCATAACCTGTTTCATGTCCATAATTTGGAAATCGTCGGCATCGGCGTCTTTCAGTTTATGGCGATTGCGCAACAGTGCGGTAATTTGTTCAATAACCAGATTATTATCGGCGTCCGAATACAGTTTCAGTGAAATCATCTGGACGGCGTTGGGGAAACGACTGCCCGACAGACGCTTTTTCAATGTCGTGATTGGAATCAGAATCATATCGTCCTGACTGCCCATGGCGGAATCGCCCTTGGCCTTGGTAACACCAATAACAACAAAAGGCGTATTCTGGACACGAATTACAGTGCCGATTGGATTGTCCGGCAGACCCAATTCTTCGGCCGTTGTCGGGCCAATTACGGCGTATGTGGACGCGTTGCGCACCGCCGTGTCGTCAAAGAATGACCCTTTTTCAATTTCTATGTTTTGAACCGTTGTGTACCCTGGGTATACACCCGTCATTGACGTAGACCAGTTTTTGTTACCATACACCGCCTGTGCGCCCGACATTTGAACGGGACTGACGGCGGCAACGTCTGGCAATTTACCAATGTATTCGGCATCATCAATGGTCAGTGTTTGGCGATTACCACTGCGCACACCGCCGGTCTGGGCCGCGCCGGCACGAATGATGATTGTGCCCGTCCCCAGTGATGAAAACTGGTCTGTGATTTGTTTCTGTACCGTTTCACCAACGGCCACCATAATCACCACCGCCATAACACCAATAACAATACCCAATACGGTCAGAAAAGAACGAATTTTGTTCCCACTGATTGACAGCCAAGATTCTTTGAAAATATCGTTAAATGTCATTTTTACCCCCCTACCACAATTACAGGTTGTCGTCCGTTTTCGGCATTTTGCCATCATAATTGATACGGCCGTCACGAATATGAATCAGACGATCTGCATATCGCGCGATATCAAATTCGTGCGTAATCATAACGATTGTAATTCCCAATTCACGATTTAATTCTGTAAAGAACTTCAAAATCTCGTTCCCCATTTTACTGTCCAACGCGCCTGTTGGTTCGTCCGCCAGAATCAGTTTTGGGTCGCCCGCCAACGCGCGCGCAATCGCAACACGTTGTTTCATACCACCCGACAGTTGCGTTGGCAAATACGATTCAAACTTTTCCAATCCAACGCGTGCCAACATTTCGCGCGCACGACGCACGCGTTCCGCCATGGGCAGCCCGCGATACATCAGCGGCAACATTACATTATCCAACACGCTGCGTTTCGACAGCAGATTAAATTGCTGGAAAACAAAACCAATATATTCATTTCTGATTGTTGCCAATTCATCAGGCGTCATATTTGTAATATCACGCCCATACAGTTCATATGTCCCAGATGTCGGTGTATCCAGCGCACCGATAATATTCATACACGTTGATTTACCAGAACCAGACGGCCCCATAATCGCGACAAATTCACCGACGCGCACATCAAAGTTTATATCAAACAAAACCTGTTGTTCGCCGCCCAATTCCACAGGAAAACTTTTGCAAATGTCCTGCATAGAAATAACGATTTCGGACGACTTTTGTGACTTTTTCATAACCTTTCCCCTTGGGGCATCATTATACACTGAATTTTTCAATTCGCCCAGAAAAAACGCACGCTTGTGCGTGCGCTTTTTGTCCTTACATTGGGCCACCGCCGCCCGGGCCGCCACCCATTCTGTTGGTGGTGTTCGCGGTCTTTTGTCCGGTGCGACCGATAACCACACGATCACCATCACGCAATTCGTCCGATATAATTTCTGTTTCGGTTGCTGTGACCAGACCCTTGGTATATGGAATCAAAATAATTTTGCCATCACGCTGAATTGCCAAGTGGTCATTTGGTGTCGCATCGCCCGCATTATCAACAATGCCATCAAATTTACGCAGTACCAATGCGGCATTCTGAACCTTGAACACATCGAATTTTTCGGTCACGACGATTGTCACAAACGCGGTCATTCCCGGCATCAACCGCAGGTCAGAATTATCAACATCAATCACGACGGTATAAACAACAACGTTTGATGTTGTGGTTGGTGACAAACGAATCTGGCGTACTGTGCCATCAAATGTCTGGCTGGGGTATGCATCAACCGTAAATGTGACGGCCTGACCTTCTTTGATAACACCAATGTCCGCCTCTGACACAGATGTTTCAATCTGCATCTGGGACAGGTCTTCGGCAATCTTGAACAGGTTTGGTGTCTGGAACGATGCAGCAACGGTTTGACCAACGTCAACCTCGCGCGCGATGACCGTGCCATCAACCGGCGATGTAATCGTTGCATACCCCAGATTGGTTACCGCGCGATCATATTGTGATTGCATACGTTTAACCGACTGTTCGGCCTGTTCGTATGTGGTCTGGGATTGTTCCATTTCCGCGCGGGAAATAAATCCTTCGTTATACAGTGTCTTGTTACGCTGATATTCGCTCTTTGCATAATTGCGCTGGGATTCCGCACTGACCAGTGATGCCTTGGCCTCGTCCACAGATGCCTGTAATACGGACGGTTCAATTTCCAACAGGACATCGCCCTTTTTCACCTTGGAATTAAAATCAACGTACAGTTTTTCAATCGTACCCGATACCTGTGAACCAACACTGACGGTGTTCAGTGGTTGAATTTCACCGGTTGCGGTTACAACCTGACGCATTTCGCCGCGTGTGATTTCCATGGTCGCCAATGGTTCAACCTTTTGCGTGCCACCACCGAACAGGGCGGTCGCGCCCCACGCGATTGCGGCCAAGATTAAAATCCACCATTTTTTGCGCCAAATCCATTTGCCCGCACGACGAATAAACGATGGGCGTGGCTTTGTTGCAAGCGCATTATTCTTGCGCTGCGCGTTCTGTGCTTTCTTCATTCTCTCCCTCCAATCCTACTTTGATTTCACCAATCGCCAATGCAACCGCCGCACGTTTTGTGAACAAGTCATATTTGGCGGCATTGTTTTGTTTCTGGGCATCAACCAATTCCGATTGTGCCGTTTGCCAATCCAACATGGTTGCACGTCCAACCTTGTACATACCGGCGGTGACGCGTTCGCTTTCCGTTGCGGACTTTAACAGTGTTTCGGTCTGGGTCAACACGGTCTGGGCGGTCTTGTAATTCTGGTACGCGGTAAATATGTCCAACGTCGCATTATCGGCGGTGGCGCGTTCCTGTTCCAGTGCCGCGTCATAGTTCGCCTGTGCCTGACGCACACCGTACATATTTGCAAATCCTGCAAATATTGGCATAGATGCGCGGATTCCAATGCTGCCACTGATTTTATCAGACCCGCTATTGAAACTTTCCGACGGGGTGTCATTCCACGCAACAGACCCCGATGCAGAAATGCTGGGCAGGTTTTTCAAAAACGACGCATTGCGACGATGCCACGCGGCGTCTTTGTTTGCTGCGGCCTTTAACAGGTCGGGCCGTGATTTCTGTGCCATTTCTATCAATTCTTCGACACTCTGGATTTCAGATGCACGCCCAAATTCAGATGGCATATCGGCAATTTCGATATTCTGTGTGGCTGGGAATGATAACTTGGCCAACAATGCGCCCTTGGCAATTTCGCGATTGTTTTTTGCACGTTCTAAATCCAAATTACGGCTGGCCAATGTGGTGTCGGCTTTCAGTACGTCGGCCTTGGCGACCGAACCGGCCTTGAATTTTTTCGCGGCGGTATCACGTGCGGTTTGTGCCACGGTGCGCAAACTGTCGGCACTTTTGACATCGGCGTCGGCATTCAGCAAATTATAGTACGCGCCAATAATTCCATAGATATAATTCTGGACATTTTCATCATAGTCAAACCCCGCGGCGCGCCATGATGCCGTCAACTGGTTCACGTCCGCCAAACGTTTGCCAAAATCAAACAGTAAATATGACGCGGACAGTGATGCCCCATACGACCAATCGCCCCACTCTTTGTTACGATATGGCAATGATGCCGATGCAGATGCCGATACATTCGGCAGATAATTTGCATAACCCGCATTTTTTGCAAAACGCGCGGACTGTAACGCATAATATGATGCAGTTGTCGTCGGATTGCGGCACAGCCCCAAATCCACCACCTGGGGCAGATTCAAACGCCCCGCCGGCACGGTTGTCCGCGTGGCGCAATCATCGTCTGCGCCATATGCCAGCGTCGGCAGCAGGCATAAAAACAGTGCTATTTTTCTCATGTACTCTCTCTTTCCCATAATAAACATATATATAATATAATTTTTATGTTGAATTACAATTTTTTTTTGCTTAGTATGTCTTCACACGATTGGCCTGGTGGCAGAGTGGTTATGCAGAGGACTGCAAATCCTTGTATGCCGGTTCGATTCCGACCCAGGCCTCCAAAAATTAAAACGCCCTTGTGGCGTTTTTATTTTTGGAAATCAGGAGTCATCGAACCGGCCGGTTCGCATTTTTTTATATTTGAACTTTTACCTATAATGCCGTACAATCGCCGCATGATTGAAACGATAACATTGACTGATTTCAGAAATCACAAAACCGCGCGCATAACAACGTGTGGGCATCGCAATGTTATCATTACCGGCCCAAATGGCGCGGGCAAAACCGCAGTACTGGAGGCCGTATCAATGCTGTCCGGTGATCGCGGTATGCGTGGCGCGCCGTGGGGCGAAATTGCGCGCTTTGGGGGCTCGGGCGGTTTTTCAGTATTTGCGGTATTATCAGACGACACCGAAATATCGGTCTATTTTAATGCGGGCGACACAAATCGCCGTGCGCGCGTTGATGGTGATGCGGCAACATTGTCTGAATTGGCGGCGCACCTGCGTATGGTGTGGGTGACCCCTCGCGAAGACAGATTATTTGTCGACAGTGCCGCCGACCGTCGCGCATTCTTTGACCGATTGGTGGCCAGTTTTGATTCCGCGCACAGCGGCCGCGTACAGCGATTGGGAAAATTATTATCAGAACGTGCATTTGCACTGAAAAGCGGACGCAATGCACATTGGTTGGACGCCATTGATGCCCAGATTGCCGCAACATCAGTTGCAATTGCCGACGCGCGCATAAAATATGCCGGCGAATTGAATTATTTCTTGAACGGTGCGGCGGTGTCTGTGGCGGGCATTGTTGAAAAAATGTTGCTGTCGGGCGCACCCGCCGCGGCCGCAGAACGCGAATACATGGAATATCTGGTCAATAATCGCGAATTGGTTGGCGATAAAATGGTACTGGACGGTGCGCATAAATCGGACTTTGGCGTGTTTAATACTGCGCTGGGCCTGCCGGCGAATTTAACCAGCACGGGCCAGCAAAAGACCGCACTGTTAAACATTATTTTGGCGCATGCAAAATTGATTCATACAAAAACAGGCGCGCGTCCATTGATTTTGTTGGACGAGGCCGCCGCCCATCTGGACGCAGTGGCGCGTGCGAATTTGTTTGCCGAACTGGGGCGTGCCGATGCACAGGTTTGGGCAACGGGTCTGGATATGAATGTTTTTTCCGATGTGCCGGACGCCGCATTTGTTGCTTGCGCTGATGGCGAAATAAATAATATACTGGCGGCGGAGAATTAAAAGACATGGCAAAAATTGATTATCAAACATTGTTGGATAACGCACTGAAATCCGTGGTCAAAGACGCACTGATTCATGCACAGGTCAATGGTCTGGGCGATGGAACACATTTCTTTATCACATTCAAAACGCGTGCGGCGGGTGTTGTGTTGCCGGATTTCTTGCGCATACGGTATCCAGACATTATGACGATTGTATTGCAGTATTCGTATAACAACTTGCATGTGTCTGACAAAGAATTTGGTGTGCAACTGACGTTTGATGGCCGGCCATTCTTTATTCGCGTGCCGTTTTCTGCGTTGGTGGAGTTCAAAGACCCGTCGGTTGATTTTATTTTAACCTTTCATCCAAAGGGTGGCATTGCCGCCGCGGACAATGATATGGAATTACCATTGGACGAACGGCCCGATACCGTTCCCGACCCTGGCCGCGTTGTATCATTGGACGATTTCAGAAAGAACCGTAAATAAAAATGCCCCACACAGGGCATTTTTATTTAGAGAGCAAAGGAAAGTGAGTAAGTGATATAGTGATAAAGTGAAAAAGTTTATTTTTTGTCTATATGTTGAAACAACATGAAAGAAACAAGCGCGCCGACCGGCGCGTTTCATTGCTCTCTGCACTCTGCGCTTTGCTCTCTGTCGGAGCGTCAGCGGAGACGGATGAACTTTAATAAAAACGGGGCGTTGCCCCGTTTTTATTCTTGTTTTTCTTTCTGTTCTTTTTCACTGTTCAGGTAATTTTCCAACCAGTGGTTATCGAACTTTAATGTTTGAACATCGCGGTTCTTTAACAATTTCTGTTGCAGTGGGATTGTCGTCTTGACCCCTTCGATAACAAATTCATCCAATGCACGTGTGGCACGCATAATGCACGCCGTACGTGATTGCGCATGAACAATCAGTTTTGCAATCATTGAATCGTATGTTGGTGGAATCGTGTAACCGGTATAGACCGCGCTGTCCACGCGTACGCCCAGACCGCCCGATGGTGCATACAATGTGATTTTCCCAGGGTTCGGAATAAACGTTTCTGGATCTTCGGCATTGATACGAAATTCAATCGCATGACCGTGTGGGACAATACTGGATTGCGCATAGCCCAACTTTTCACCGGCGGCAACACGAATTTGCTCGCGCACCAAATCGATACCATACACCATTTCGGTCACAGGATGTTCAACCTGCAATCTGGTATTCATTTCCAAGAAATAGAATTTGCCATCTTGGAACATAAATTCAAATGTACCGGCGTTGGTGTAACCCATTTTCTTGGCCGCGGTCTTGCAGACCTCTATCATATCATCACGCTGTTTCTGGGTCAGGGCCGCCGCAGGGCATTCTTCCATAACCTTTTGATTTTTACGTTGTAACGAACAATCACGTTCACCAAAAATCACAACGTTACCATGCGTGTCGCCCAATACCTGAAATTCAATATGACGTGGGTGCAACAACAATTTTTCCATATACAATGTGTCGTCGCCAAAACCACTGCGGGCCTCGTTCTTGGTAATCTGGAATGCGGCCGCCATTTCGTCGGCACTGTGCACCGCACGCATACCACGGCCACCACCGCCCGCAGACGCCTTTAACATAACAGGGTAACCGATTTTTTCGGCCCACTTTAATGCATCTTCGACCGTATCAACCGCACCATCAGACCCCGGCACAACCGGCAGACCACATTCAATCGCGGTATGCTTGGCATTTACCTTGTCGCCCATTTTTGTAATCATTTCTGGCGATGGACCAATCCAAATCATTCCGTGCTGAATAACCTTTTGTGCGAAATCCGCACGTTCGGACAAGAACCCATACCCTGGGTGAATTGCATCAGAATTGGTCAGCAATGCCGCCGTCAGAATTGCGGATTCATTCAGATAAGAATCCTTGGACGGCCCTGGGCCAATACATACGGATTCATCCGCCAGTTGTACATGCATTGCATTTTTATCAACCGTTGAATAAACCGCAACGGTGCGAATGCCCATATCGCGACATGCACGAATAATACGCAGTGCAATTTCACCGCGGTTGGCAATCAATACTTTTTTTATTTGTGACATGATTATTCAATAACAATTATTGGTTGATCAAATTCAACGGCCGCGCCGTCCGTCACCAAGATTTCTTTGACCGTGCCATCACGATCGGACTTGATTGGGTTAAATGTTTTCATTGCCTCTATCAATGCGACGGTATCGCCGGCCTTGATTTGTGCACCAACGGTTGTGAATGGCTTTGCACCTGGTTCTGGGGCCAAGTACGCAACACCAACCATTGGGGATTTCAACGCATGACCCGACGCCGTTGCGGCTGCTGCTGCGGCCTTGGTTTCGCCGGATACAGGCAAACTGGGCATCGCGACCGCGGTGGCCTGTTGCTTTGATAAATGAATATGTTTGCGATAAACGCCGAACAAGAACTGACGTTCTAAATCCAATTCTGTGATACCCATTTCGTCCATTATTTTAGACATGGATTCAACAGTTGCACGAAAAGACATCTTTATAAACCTTTGTTTTTAATTCGCATATTTGTCCAAATTCTAGCACATTCATACCACTTGTCAAGGGACAGGGTCGTACCCATACCCGCCAAATGGGTTGCAACGCAATATTCGTCTCAGTGCCATCAGCCCCCCGCGCAACGCGCCGTATTTGGCAATCGCGGTGGCGGCATATTGGCTGCATGTTGGGGTAAAACGGCACGCGGCGCGTCCGCCAATGATTGGCGAAATCGTGCGCTGGTACGCCCGCACCAACCACAATGCCACACGTTGCAGTGGCGAATAATTATTTTGCTGATTTTTTACCTTGCTTGCCATATTCATGCGCCAGATAGTTCAACGCACGCGCCATTGCCGCGCGGCCAACGTCACGCGCCGCGTCCAGAATCGCCCGACGTGCAATGAATACATAGTCCATTGTGTCCAACATTTTGTCACCGGTGGCACGAATCCAATCGCGTAATTTACGCTTGGCTAAATTGCGCTGGACGGCAAATTTGAACGTCCGCTTGGTCACGACCAGACCAAAACGTGGGTCGTTGGCATCTTTTGCCGGTTTGGCGCGAATTATAAAAAATGCACTGCGCGCCGTCGGATCGTCGTCTGTCATCAGAAAGTCATTATGATTTTTTATTGTGTTTCTCATGCCGGCTATAATACCAGAATCTGGTAATAATCAAATAAAAAAGCATATTTTTTAATTTGGCGACCTTGATTTTTATCATTACAGGTTTTATAGTGCAGAAAAAGTAGTTCATACCCAAGGATTTTGAAAAATGTATAACTGGTTGATGAAATTTTTTTCCGCAGATATGGCGATTGATTTGGGCACGGCAAACACCCTGATTTATGTCAAGGGCCGCGGAATTGTTCTGAATGAACCATCGGTTGTTGCGGTGGCTGAAAACCGCCTGTTGGGGCGCAAAGAAATTCTGGCCGTCGGGGCCGAGGCAAAGCAGATGTTGGGTCGTACCCCTGGGACAATTACCGCCGTACGTCCACTGCGCGATGGTGTTATCGCGGATTTTGAGGTTGCCGAAGAAATGATTAAATATTTCATTCGCAAGGTTCACCGTAAAAAACCATTGGCCGCGCCACTGATTATTATTTGTGTGCCATCATGCGCAACACAGGTGGAACGTCGTGCTATACAAGAGGCCGCCGATGCCGCCGGTGCGCGCAAGGTTTATATTGTCGAAGAATCAACCGCGGCCGCGATTGGTGCGGGTCTGCCGGTGGAAAAGCCAGTTGGTTCTATGGTTCTGGACATTGGTGGCGGCACGACAGAGGTTGCAATTATGTCATTGGGCGGAATCGTGTATTCACACGCCGTACGTACCGCCGGTGACCAGATGGATTTGGACATCATTGAATTTGTACGCAAGAATAAAAACCTGTTGATTGGTGAAAATGCCGCCGAAGAAATCAAGAAACGTATCGGCACCGCCATTATGCCAAAAGACAAGGCAAACGAACTGACCATGAAAATCAAGGGGCGCGATTTGCTGTCGGGGACACCACGTGAAACGGTTATCACCGAATCCCAGATTGCAGCCGCATTGGCCCAGACCGTTACCAAGATTGTTGATACCGTGCGTCAGGCATTGGAATTGACACCACCAGAATTGTCCGCCGACATTGCCGATTTGGGTATTGCAATGACCGGTGGTGGTTCGTTGTTGCGTGGGCTGGATGCGGCGATACGTGCGGCAACTGGTCTGCCGGCGTTCTTGGTTGATAACCCATTGGCATGTGTTGCATGTGGTTCTGGTAAAATGTTGTCCAGTTTGGACAAGAACAAGCACATCTTGCAAACA
>JAUNMD010000116.1:1225-2321 GCA_030531915.1 Pseudomonadota bacterium | reverse complement strand
GCCTTTCTCGCCCGCCTCGCCTTCGCGGACGGGCGGACGCTTATGACGGACGACGCCTGGACGGGTGGGCAGCTGGTCGGAAACGTGCGCGGGACGGCGTTCGGGCGTACGCTCATCTTGCGGCGTGAGAATGCCTCTCCGGCCTTCGAGAAGACGTTCCGCGTGAAGCCGGGGCTTCTGCGCGCGACGCTGCACGTGACGGCGCCCGGATTCTACGAGGCGCAGCTGGACGGACGCAAGATCGGGACGAAGGTGCTGGATCCGTCGCCGACCGACTACACGAAGCGCGTGCTCTACTCCACCTATCGGCTTGAAAAGGACTTGCCCGTGGGCGACCATGCGCTGCGCCTTCTGCTTGGACACGGCTGGTACGACATGCGGTCACTTTCGGTGTGGAATTTCCGCGAGGCGCCGTGGCGGGATGCGCCGTGTACCCGCGCGCAACTGGAGCTCGACTATGCGGACGGCACGCGGGCGGTCGTGGCGACCGACGGGACGTGGCGGCAGGTGAAAAGCCCCGTCGTCTACGACGACATCCGCGAGGGCGAACTGTACGGGGAATGGGAGCGGTGCGGACCGGACTTCGCCGCGCAGGAGATTTACGCGCGGGAGGTAGCAGGGCCGACGGGACGGCTTGCCGCCGAGGCGCAGCCGGGCGCCGAAGTGCGCCGGACGCTCCCGCCGTCGTTCATCCGTCCGCAGGGGGGCGGCGCTTGGCTGATCGGGTTCGCCGAAAACCTGTCTGGCTGGATCCGCCTGAAGGTGCGCGGGGCGAAGCGTGGGGACGGCATCCGCATCTGCTACACGCAGAGTCCCAATGGGCACGGCGGCACGGACTCGATGATGCGGCACGGCGCGTCACAGGACTTTCTGCCGTTTGCGCTTGGCTTCCAGACGGACTTTCTCGTCGCGTCGGGCGCGCCGGTCGAGACGTTCGAGCCGCGCTTCTCCTACAAGGGCTTCCAGTACGTGCAGGTGAACGGCCTCCGAGAGGCGCCGCGCACCGAGGACGTCGAGGCGTGCGTCGTGGCGACGGCGTTCCCGGATGCGGGGGAGTTCGCCTGTTCCGATACGAACTTCACGGAGACCGTGCGCA
>JAUNMD010000116.1:0-1215 GCA_030531915.1 Pseudomonadota bacterium | reverse complement strand
ATGACCGAGCGATCCTACGTCGCGAACTTCACGGACGGCGTGCCGACGGACTGTCCCCACCGCGAGAAGCTGGGCTGGCTCTGCGACGCGGCGACGGTGGCCGAGTTCGCGCAGTACCGCTACGAGAACACGGCGGGGTACGAGAAGTGGCTGCGGGACATCGTGGATGCGCAGCTGCCGGACGGACGCTATCCCGTGATCGTGCCGTCCAGCGGCTGGGGTGGCCTTGGCTTCGGTCTCGCGGGGCCGACCTGGAACAGCGGCTTCCCGATTCTCGTCTGGACGCTCGTCGCCTACCGGGATGACACGGCGATCGCGCGCGAGACGTTTCCCGCGCTCCGGCGGTATCTCGACTACGAATGGGGACGCTCCGAGAACGGCTACTCTCGCTTCGGTTACTGGGACTGGATTCCGTGGAAGAGCCAAACGCCACAGGACTACACGGCCACGGCCTACCTGTACATCTCGCTGGAGCTGGGTGCGCGGCTCGCGCGCGTGGCGGGTGACGCGGAATCGGAACGAGTGCTGGCGTCCCGCGCGGCGACGGCGCACGCGACGTTCAATCGGCGCTTTGCGCACGGGGACGGCCTCTACGGCGAGGGGAACGTGACGGAACAGGCCGTGGCGCTCGCGTTCGGTCTTGTGCCGTCGGAGGCTGTCGCGGCGGCGCGGGCACGGCTCGTTCAGGCGGTCGAGGCGGCCGGGCGCGTTGCCGACGTGGGGCTTCTCGGTGCGAAGCATCTCTTTCGGATGCTCTCCGAGGCCGGGCGAACCGATCTCGCCTACGACCTGCTCACGAATCCCGAAACCCCGTCGCCGGAGCACTGGCGGCGGCGCGGCGGCACGACGCTCTTCGAGAGCTGGCGCGCCGGGTCGGGCAATCATGTCATGTTCGGCGATTTCGCCGGCTGGGCCTACCAGTATCTCGCGGGCATCCGCCTGCCGCCCGGCGCAACGGGACTCGTCACCTATCCCGATCCGCCGAAGCGCGCGTTCGCGCAGGTGCTGCTCGCGCCCGTGCCGATCGCGAAGCTCGACTGGGTGCGGGCGCACGTCGAGACGCCGCACGGACGCCTCGCCGCCGCGTGGCGCCGACTGCCGGATGGACGGATCGCCTACGACTTCACCGTGCCGCCCGGCGTGGAGGCCGAAGTGCGCGTGCCGGGGCTTCCCGTCCGCACCGTCGGCGCGGGGGAACTGGAACTCGTCGGCCCC